>NZ_LOHZ01000018.1 GCF_001601575.1 Thermovenabulum gondwanense | reverse complement strand
ATGTTTTTAAGGAAGTTCGAGAGAAACAAGAGGCTAACCATATTAAACGAATTATAAATGAAATTCGTAAACATGGTTATGAAGTAATATCGCCACAGTCTGAAAAATAGTGTTAAGTAAAATATTTATAAAATTTCCAGCTGATGCGTTATTGCATTGGTTAGTATATTATTGCCTTTTTTGGAGAATAAATTCCCCGATTTATGGAGTACATATTCCTTTTTTTGTTATTCTATTTTCTTGCTAAACTTATATTTCAAAAAATTATGTCAACAAAAAATATATAAAAATAAAAAACAAAAATTTACTTTAAAACAATTTTCGATAATTAATTTAGAACATTTACTCAGAGCTATCTTTAAAGGGGGGAAAACAAATTGAGCACGGTGAAAATAACTGATGTGACCCTTAGAGACGGTCATCAGAGTTTATGGGCAACACGCATGTCACTTCAAGATATGCTACCGGTGCTGGAAAAAATAGATAGCGCAGGGTATCATTCCTTGGAAGTGTGGGGCGGTGCCACCTTTGATGTGTGTCTTCGATATTTAGACGAGGATCCGTGGATTCGACTGAAAACTATAAAAAGGTATGTGAAACATACCCCTTTGCAAATGCTTTTGAGAGGTCAATCCCTGGTAGGATATAGACACTATCCCGATGATGTTGTAAAGGCCTTTATTGGAAAGGCGGTAGAAAACGGCATAGATATCATCCGCATCTTTGATGCTCTAAATGATTTAAGAAATATGGAAGTGCCAATCAGTGCGGCAAAAAAGGAAGGTGCCCATGTTCAAGGGACTGTAGTGTATACCGTCAGCCCCGTGCACACCATGGATCATTTTTTAAAAGTAGCGAAGGATATCGAAAATATGGGGGCGGACTCAATATGTATAAAGGATATGGCTGGGTTACTTACTCCTTTTTCTGCTTATGAAATTGTAAAACTTTTTAAAGAAAATCTGAGAGTGCCAGTTCAACTTCACAGCCATTATATAGGCGGGCTGGCACTGGGAGCATATATAGAAGCCGTCCGAGCTGGAGTAGATGTGGTAGATACGGCCACCACTCCACTTGCTTTTGGTGCTTCTCTTCCGCCTGTGGAGACTGTAGTAAGGTCTTTAATGGGTACGCCCTGGGATACCGGGCTTGACCTTCATCTTTTATTTGATATAGCAAAATATTTTGATGATTTGCGCCGGGAGCTGGGATATGAGAGAGGGGTAACTCGATTAACGGATATGGGAGTATTTGAACATCAGGTTCCTGGAGGGATGATAAGCAATTTGATCCAACAGCTAAAAGAACAAAAGGCGGAAAACCGATTAGTTGAGGTACTAAAGGAAATACCGAGGGTAAGGGCGGAACTGGGATATCCTCCCCTGGTAACTCCTACAAGCCAGATAGTTGGAATTCAAGCGGTCTTAAATGTTCTTTTAAGAGAGAGATACAAGATTGTCCCGGAAGAAGTAAAAAATTATGTAAAAGGATTTTATGGGAAACCACCGGCACCAATTGACGAAGAAATAAAAAGAAGAATATTGAATGAGGTAGAACCAATTTCAGGAAGACCAGCTGATTATTTAGAACCCCTTTTAGAACAGGCACGTTTGGAAATAGGAGAACTTGCTGAAAATGATGAGGATGTAATTTCTTATGCTCTTTTTCCTCAAGTTACCAGGAAGTTTTTAGAAAAAAGAAAGGAAGGAAAACTTCAACCGGGAAAAAGGCAGGATAAAAAATACGAAGAATCTGTAAGGGAGGTAGAAGAAAATATGGATATCAAAAATATTACTGAACTTATAAAAGCTTTGGAGGAAACGGGAGTTACTGAGTTAAACCTTGAGAGCGGAGGGGTAAAAATTAATATAAAAAGAGAAAGTGATATTGTAAAAGAAAAAGATGATAGAGCTTTTAAGCAAAAGCAGGAAATGTCAAAACCATGTGAAGAAGCGGATAATAAAAAAAATAACTTTATTGAAATAAAATCGCCTATGGTAGGAACCTTTTACCGGGCACCTGCCCCCGATGCACCGCCCTTTGTCGAAATTGGTACGCGCGTAAAACCCGGGCAAACCCTATGTATTATTGAGGCTATGAAATTAATGAATGAGATAACGTCAGAAGAGGCTGGGCAAGTAGTAGAAATTCTCGTGGAAAATGGGCAGCCGGTAGAATACGGGCAGCCTCTTTTTATATTGGAGAGGGAGATTTAGAATATGTTTGAGAAGATATTGATAGCAAATAGAGGAGAAATAGCGGTCAGAATAATACGTGCTTGTAGAGAATTGGGGATAAAGACGGTTGCGGTTTTTTCGGAAGCCGATAGAAATTCACTGCATGTAAAGCTTGCCGATGAGGCAATATGCATAGGTCCTGCTTCTCCTGTGAGAAGCTATCTTAATATTACAAACATTATAGCTGCGGCAAAGGTTAAAAAAGCAGATGCGATACATCCCGGTTATGGTTTTTTGGCTGAAAATGAATATTTTGCTGAAATGTGTGCAACATGTGGAATAAAATTTATAGGACCTTCTCCTCGCTCCATTCAAAGGATGGGAGATAAGGCAACTGCCAGGGAAACAATGATTAGTGCGGGGATTCCCGTAGTTCCAGGATCAGAGGGTGTTATCGAAAATATTGATCATGCTTTGTCTGTTGCAAAAGAGATTGGTTATCCTGTTATTATTAAGGCAGCAGCCGGCGGCGGAGGACGAGGAATGAGAATTGCTCAGAATCCTGATGAGCTTAGAAAGGAAATTATGACAGCTAAACAAGAAGCGGAAGTTTCCTTCGGAAATGCTGCGGTATATCTTGAAAAATATATTGAAGAACCAAGACATATAGAATTTCAAATCTTAGGCGATACCCATGGAAATATAATACATCTCTATGAAAGAGATTGTTCTTTACAGCGCAGGCATCAGAAGATTCTCGAAGAATCTCCTTCAACTGCTTTAACGCCCGAAATGAGGGAGGAAATGGGCAAAATAGCTATAAAAGCTGCAAAAACAGTAGATTATTATAGTGCTGGAACAATTGAATTTCTCGTAGATAAGCAGGGTAGATACTATTTTATCGAAATGAATACCCGTATTCAGGTGGAACATCCGGTGACGGAAGCGGTGACAGGTATTGATATAGTGAAAGAACAAATACTTATTGCGGCCGGTGAAAAATTATCCTTTCAACAGCAAGATGTAAAAATTAACGGCCATGCTATTGAATGTCGTATTAATGCGGAAGATCCCTCGCGGAATTTTCAACCAACTCCCGGACGGATACGATATTATCATGCACCGGGAGGGTTTGGCATTCGCGTAGATAGTGCTATTTATACGGGCTATGAAATACCGCCTTATTATGATTCTCTCATTGCAAAAATAATAGCATGGGCGCCTGCGAGAGACCAGGCAATTTCTCGCATGCGAGGTGCATTAAATGAAATAAAAATAGAAGGGATAACTACTACCGTTCCCTTCCATTTGAAAATCATGGACAATGCTTTTTTTAAGCGGGGGGAAGTTTATACCAATTTTATTCAGCGGCGTCTATTAGATTAATATATAATCATAGGAATTTTAGTAAGCATACATTTTACTATAAGGTCTTAAACTTTTTGGTACTAATTTTATAAAAGGACCAGAGAGAATGGAGTCTACATCACTTATCTCAAAATGTTTGCAAAATTCTTCTATATCCTTTCTTAATATGGGTAAATCTTCTTCGCATATTTCTTCTATGCAGACTTCATTTGCTACATGACTGCGGTTGATATTACCTCTTATATAAATAGTACCACCATGCATGCCGGTAGCGATAAACCTTCCAGCTACAGGGTCTTTTTTTCTGCCAAAAATACCTAATACCACAAGTCTTCCTCCAGCCATATATTCCCCGAGAAAATCTCCTGCTTTTCCACCTATTACTATTACGGGACATTTATCCTTATATGCTTTCATGTGAATTCCAGTCCTATAACCTACTGAGCCTTTAATAAACACCTTTCCTGCTCTCATTGAAAGACCCAGAACATTACCCGCATCTTTATGAATTACTATTTCACCATCATTCATGGTATTTCCAATTACATCCTGACAGCTTCCGTAAACGTTTATCCTTGGGCCATCCATAAATGCTCCCAGGTCACTACCAGGTGTTCCGTAAATATTTATTGTAATCTTCTGTCCTATGCCGGTACCGATATATCGCTGCCCGAGAACATTTACTATATCAATTTCTTCAATTCCTTTTAAAACTGCATCATGAATGCGTTCGTTAAGTTCCCTGTAGTGCATTCCTTTTGCGTCAATTTTCATGATTGTATACCTCCTGTTTATTTATTTATTTAAATAGTCCTCAAAAGTTATCTGCCTACCGGTTTTATTCCCAGCACATCCAAGTAAACCTCATCCAGATCAATGCCCCTCAACCTTTCTCTATTGCCTCTAAGACTTTCTATGGAATTTATTCCGAGAGCTCCAAGAATTTCTTTTATTTCCAGATTCCACGCCTTTACTAAATTGGTTACTCTTAAAACTCCTTCATTTACATTCAGACGCTTTATTAATTCAGGCTTTTGGGTAGTTATCCCCCACGGGCAAAGCCCAGTATAACACTTCTGGCATAAATGGCAACCCAATGCTATCAAAGCAGCTGTACCGATTGCTACTGCATCCGCTCCCAGGGCAATAGCTTTTATTATATCAGCGCTATTTCTTATACCACCACTTGCTATAATGGATGCCATATGACGAATACCTTCTCTTCTGAGTTGTTCATCAACCTGAGCAAGGGCAATTTCTATGGGAATTCCCACATGGTCCCTTATAACTTTTGGTGCAGCTCCAGTTCCAGCTCTAAAGCCATCAATGGTAATAATATCAGCTCCTGCTCTAACTACGCCGCTTGCAATGGCGGCAACGTTGTGAACTGCGGCTATTTTCACTCCTACCGGTTTTTTATAACGAGTAGCCTCTTTGATAGCATATATGAGCTGTTTCAAGTCCTCAATTGAATAAATATCGTGATGAGGTGCAGGCGATATGGCATCAGTGCCCGATGGAATCATTCTGGTTCGTGAAATATCTTCTGTAACTTTTTCACCGGGGAGATGTCCACCGATTCCTGGTTTAGCCCCTTGCCCGATCTTAATTTCAACGGCGGCACAGGAGTTAAGATATTCAAGGCTTACTCCAAACCTGCCGGAAGCACATTGAACTACAATATTATCTTTATAGGGTAAAAGCTCTGCAGGAAGTCCCCCTTCTCCAGTATTCATAAGGGTGCCTAATTCTTGAGCGGCTTTTGCAAGAATTAGATGAACATTTAAACTTACTGCTCCATAGGACATACCTGCAAAAATTATGGGAGTTTCAAGTTTTATTTGCGGTTCCATTACTGTTGTAAGCTTCACTTCCCCATTTTTGTTGCACCAGAATTCTAACTTTTCTGGTTTCTTTCCTAAGTAAGTGCGTAGCTCCATAGGTTCTCGTAAAGGATCTATGGAAGGGTTGGTCACCTGACTGGCATCCAGAAGGATTTTATCCCACAATACAGGATAAGGCCTATCGTTTCCTGTACCGGTTAATATTTTCCCGCCGGTATCGGCCTGCTTCCAGATATCTTTAATAATCTCTTGAGCCCAGAGATAGTTTTCTTTATATTCTGCAGGAAATTTCACCACAGTTATTGCTGCTGCCGGACAGTATAGCGTACATCTATGGCAAGCTACGCATTTTTCATGGGAGATTTTTATTTTATCTTTTTCCCAGGTAAAAACTTGAAAGCTGCATTCGGATATACAACGTTTACATTTTATACAGTTTTCATTTATTTTAACTAAGAAGTCAGGATGGGAAAATTTCATGTTCTCACCTCCATGCGTACCACTATAGGCTCTCCTCCTTTAGGGCTCCATACTGTATCAGGTTCGATACAAATTTCTCTAATTGCCGCTTCTTCAGAAGCCATATAATAAAAATCATCTTTTTTTGCTGCCACCAAAGGCCTTAGCATAATCCTATCGGTCAATCCTATCATCATGTGGCTGTTAGCTATTATTATGCTGAAAGGGCCGTTTAGAAGGGCACTTGCATATACCATCCTTAACGCACTAAGAGCTTCTTTCATGTTTTTATCCATTGAATCGATTTCTGCCCAAAAAGGTGGGGCTAAGGCATTAAGCGCGATATCTATAGGTAATCCATGTCGTCTGATTAAAAGGTCCAGTAAATAGACAATTACCTCAGTATCGGTTAAGAGGGAACATTCATATCCGAAAGTTTCCACATATCTCTTATTGGTTCCATAAGAACTTATTTCACCGTTATGCACAACGGACCAATCTAACAGGGCAAAAGGATGAGCCCCTCCCCACCATCCAGGTGTATTTGTAGGGAATCTACCATGAGCAGTCCAAAGGTATCCCTCATATTCTTCCAATCTATAAAACCTGCTTATATCTTCAGGATAACCAAGCCCCTTGAAAACTCCCATATTTTTACCGCTGGAAAAGACGAAAGCACCATTAAAGCGCTTATTAATCTTCATAACTATTGAAACTACATAATCCTCTTCAGTAATTGGAGATGTCAATTTACTTTTTGGTACCTCCAGGAAATATCGCCACAAAAGCGGAGTATTTAAAAAGCTCATTTTTTTACGAGTAGGGATAGCCTCACTTTTAACCAGTACCATTTTTTCCTGAAGGTAGGCTTCCACAGATTCTTTTATACTTTCATCCACAAACATAATATGAAAGGCATAATAATCTTTGAATTCTGGATATATTCCATAAGCAGCAAATCCTCCGCCTAAACCATTTGAGCGTTCTCGCATGACAGATATTGCGGATGTAATGACATCTCCTTTAATACCTTTTCCTTTAGTATTTAAAATACTTGCAATTGCACATCCTGAAATATCCTTTAAAGATGGTGATTGAAACATTTTTAACCTCCTAACTTTTCAATATTATGAAGTGCAATTATTGTAACATTATGTAGGTGAAAAAATAAGAAACAGGGCATAATGTATTATAGAATACAATAATACAATTATTTTTACATTATATATTTGGGAGATATTTATGTCAATAATAAATTTAAAAATTAAAAAGATAAATTGATAAAGTATTAAATAAATAAAAAAAAAAAAAAAAAACTTTCCCTGAAATATTGACAGCTAAATCCATACGTTGTATAATTGCATACAATAAATCATGAATACAAATAAACAAAGGGGGTAGCCGTATGAAACCCAAAGTTTTATGGGTAGACACTACTTTAAGGGATGGGGAACAAACCGCTGGAGTGGTTTTTGCGCCGGAGGAAAAGGTGATTATAGCAAAGCTTCTCGATATGATAGGGGTAGACCAGATAGAAGCTGGAATACCTGCGATGGGAGAGGAAGAAGTAAAAAGTATCAGAGCAATTGTAAAAGCTGGTCTGAAAGCCAGCATCATGGCTTGGAACAGGGCAGTTATCGACGATATTGAAAAATCTCTCAAATGTGGTGTGGATGCGGTTGCTATTTCCATTGCAGTTTCGGATCTACATATACAGCACAAACTACGAACTACAAGAGAAAAAGTAATAGAACAAATGGTAGAGGCGACTGTTTTTGCAAAAAAGCACGGTGTTTACGTTTCTGTTAATGCCGAAGATGCTTCCCGGGCAGATCAGGATTTTTTGATAGAGTTCTGTAAAGCAGCAAAAGAGGCGGGAGCAGATAGATTGAGGTTTTGCGACACGGTGGGGATTTTGGACCCATTTTCGACTTATGAGAAGATAAAAAAGTTAAGAGCGGCCGTAGATTTAGAAATAGAAATGCATACTCATAACGATTTCGGAATGGCTACGGCCAATGCCATAGCAGGAATAATAGCGGGTGCTACTCATGTGGGAGTGACCGTTAATGGTTTGGGAGAAAGAGCGGGTAATGCCGCACTGGAAGAAGTAGCAATGGCATTAAAATATGTACTCGGGTGGGAAATAAGTTTAAAAACTGAACTGTTTAAAGAAATATCTGAATATGTGGCTAAGGCCAGCGGAAGAATTATACCACCGTGGAAGGCAATTGTTGGAGAAAATATTTTTGCTCATGAATCAGGGATACATGTGGATGGGGCCTTAAAACATCCGGAAACCTATGAAGTTTTTAATCCTTCAGAGGTGGGGCTGGAAAGAAAAATTTTCATTGGTAAACATTCGGGAACTGCGGCAATAATTAGCACCTTGGGGAAATATGATATAAGGATATCGAGAGAAGAAGCTCAAGAATTATTGAAAAAAGTAAGAGAAACCGCGGTATCAATAAAACGAAGTCTAACGGAAAGGGAATTTTTATATTTATATTACAATTGGAATCAGAAAAAGGTTGGACGGGAGGTGATCTAAGGATGAAATTAAATATCACTCAAAAAATTTTGTTAAATCACTTGGTAGAAGGAGAGCTTAGAGCAGGTGAAGAAATTGCTATTAAAATAGATCAAACCCTGACCCAGGATGCAACGGGTACAATGGCATATTTACAATTGGAAGCAATGGGAATAGATAGGGTGAAAACAAAAAGGTCTGTAGCCTATATAGATCATAATACCCTCCAAACAGGTTATGAAAACGCCGATGACCATAAATTTATAGCTACCATTGCACAAAAATACGGAATTTATTATTCAAAACCCGGGAATGGTATTTGCCATCAGGTAAATTTAGAAAGGTTTGCAGTGCCCGGAGATACGCTTTTAGGTTCTGACAGTCATACTCCTACAGCGGGGGGAATAGGCTGTCTTGCAATAGGCGCAGGGGGACTTGATGTGGCGGCTGCCATGGCAGGATATCCTTATTATTTAAGGGTCCCCCAAATTATTAATGTGGAGCTGAAGGGAAAGCTAAAACCGTGGGTTACTGCAAAGGATGTAATTTTAGAGCTTTTAAGGAGATTAAGTGTAAAGGGAGGAGTTGGCAAAATATTTGAATACACCGGTGAAGGGGTAAAAACTCTTTCAATTCATGAAAGGGCTACAATTGCCAATATGGGGGCAGAGCTCGGAGCAACAACTTCAATTTTTCCCAGCGATGAAGTTACCTGTAAGTTTCTTAAAGCACAGGGAAGAGAAAAAGACCGGATCGAATTACTGCCTGATGTAGGAGCGAATTACGATGGGAAAATTGAAATAAATCTTTCAGAGCTGGAACCTTTAGTAGCACTTCCCCATAGCCCGGATAATGTTCATCCCATCAATGAAGTAAAAGGAATAAAAGTGGATCAGGTAGCAATTGGTAGTTGCACCAATTCTTCCTATAAAGATATGATGCTGGTAGGGAAAATGCTAAAAGGGAAAACGGTTCATCCAGGGGTGAGCCTTGTAATATCTCCAGGATCAAAGCAGGTTTTGACGATGATGGCTCAAAGTGGAATTCTTGCAGACATAATTTCCGCCGGAGCCAGAATTCTGGAATGTACTTGTGGACCATGTATAGGAATGGGGCAGGCTCCAGGCACAGGAGAGGTTTCCGTCAGGACATTTAACCGAAATTTTAAAGGAAGATGTGGGACCCAAAATGCTCAAGTAATATTAGCAAGTCCTGCAGTTGCAGCAATTACTGCTCTAAGAGGTGAACTTTCCGATCCGAGAGAATTGGGCGATATGCCCGAAGTATGTGAACCGGAAAAATACGTAATAGAAGATAATATGATTATACCTCCTCCTATTGATAGAGATTCGATAAAGGTTTATTATGGGCCAAATATAATTCCGATTTCTGCTGGTCGGGAACCGGGTGAACATTTAGAAGGATCGGTTTTAATAAAAGTAGGAGATAATATCACCACCGATCATATTTTACCATCCACAGCAAAGCTTTTACCTTTGAGATCAAATATACCTGCGTTAGCCGAATATTGTTTTTCTGTTATTGATAAAGATTTTTCAAAAAGGGCAAAAGAAAACAGCGGGGGAATTATTGTTGCCGGTGAAAATTACGGACAGGGATCCAGCAGGGAACACGCAGCACTTGTTCCTTCTTACCTTGGGGTAAAAGCTGTTATCGCCAAGTCCTTTGCAAGGATACACCGGGATAATTTAGTTAATTATGGAATTATTCCAATGACATTTAAAAAAGTTGAAGATTATGAGAATATAACTGATAATGACAAATTGGTGTTAAAAAATATAAAAGAAAGCTTAATGAAAGGTGAGGCAATACTAAAAAATGTTACCCGAAATATTGAAATTCCAGTTAAGTTTGATTTGGGACCAAGACAAATAAAGATATTGCTTGCTGGAGGTCTTTTAAATTTCATCAAACAAAATTTCAGGGGTGAGGTATGATGCACAGGATTACTCTAATACCCGGTGATGGAATTGGACCGGAAATAACTAAAGCAACCCTTGAAGTTATGGAAGCGACAGGCTTAAAAGTGGAGTGGGAAGTTTTTGAAGCAGGAACTTCCGCTATAGAAAAATATAAAAACCCGTTGCCCGATGAGGTTATAAATTCAATAAGGAGAAATGGTGTTTGTTTAAAAGGGCCTACAACTACTCCAATTGCTGAGGGATTTCGAAGCATTAATGTGGCTTTAAGAAAGGAATTAGATTTATTTGCGAACGTTCGACCGGCTAAATCCTTTGAGGGAATAAGTAGCCATTATAAAAATGTGGATATTGTAGTTATTCGCGAAAACACAGAAGATCTTTATTGTGGCGTGGAGCACAGAATAGGAGACTTTGCGGCGGAAAGTATTAAAATTATCACCGCAAAAGCCTCTACGCGTATAGCAAAATTTGCCTTTGAATACGCAAAAAAAGAGGGCAGAAAAAAAGTGACAGCCGTTCATAAAGCAAATATTATGAAGCTTACCGATGGACTATTTTTAGAATGTGTCCGTAATGTATCAAAGGAATACCCTGATATAATTTATGAAGAGATTATAGTAGACAATATGTGTATGCAGCTGGTGAGAAACCCTGAAATTTACGATGTTATTTTATGCCCGAACCTTTACGGGGATATAATTTCTGACCTTTGTGCTGGACTTGTGGGTGGCCTGGGAGTTGTACCTGGTGCTAATATAGGTGATAATTTAGCTGTTTTTGAAGCAGTTCACGGGAGTGCACCGGATATCGCAGGGAAAAATATAGCAAACCCTACCGCTTTGATTCTTTCAGCAGCGCAAATGCTAAAATACATAGGTGAGTCAGAACGGGGACGAAAAATAGAAAAAGCTCTGGAAATAGTAATAAAAGAAAAATTATGCTTAACTCCCGATCTTGGAGGGAATGCCACTACCGAAGAGTTTTCAATAAAAATTTGTGAAAAGATAAAAGAACTTTAATTAAATAATATATTAAAATTTCGAAACCATTTTATTGAATTAAACTATTGAAAAATTATTTAAATTATTGTTTAATTAAAATATATAGTATTTATAAAATATTATAGAAAAAATTGAATTTTAATAATACCGATGTTCAGCAGGGGGAATTTATTTTGGAGGGTGAAGAGAGAAGATGGAGAACCGCTTTAAAGAATCTTTATTAAATAAAGAGTTTTTCTCCATAACCTGGGAATTGGTACCTGGCAGGGGCGCTTTTGAAAAAAACCAGGAAGAAGTACTCATGGCAGCTGAACAGGCGGCTAAAGGGGGAAAAATTCACGCTATTACGCTGACGGACAATCCGGGAGGAAATCCAGCGATACTGGCTGACTATCTTGCATCGGAAATTATAAAAAAAGGTATAGAACCCTTAGTTCATTTTACCTGCAAGGATAGGAATCGAAACCAGATTGAGAGCCAGCTTTATGCTTTAGATAGAATGGGAATAAGGAATCTCCTCGTAATGACAGGAGACTATCCCGTTACCGGCTATAAGGGTCGTCCCATGCCGGTTTTTGATTTAGATCCTGTTCACGTTCTGGAACTCATATCAAAGATGAACAATGGGCTGGAATACCCGGGAATTAAAGGGACTGTTAAGCATAAACCCAGTGATTTTTTTGCAGGTGCTGTAGTGTCTCCCTTCAAGGCCACCGAAGCCGAGCAAATGGTGCAATATTATAAGTTAAAGAAGAAAATAGAAGCGGGAGCCCAATTTATTGTTACCCAGCTGGGATATGATGCAAGGAAATTTCATGAAGTAATTCAATATATCAGGCAGCAAGGATGGGATATCCCTGTAATAGGCAATATTTACGTTTTGCCCATTGGTACTGCAAAGGCGATGAACAAAAATAAAATTCCGGGATGCGTGGTTACAGATAAATTGGTAGCAGAGCTGGAAAAAGAAGCGCAAGCTCCGGATAAGGGATATAAAGCTCGCCTTGATAGAGCGGCAAAAATGTATGCTTTTATGAAGGGTATGAATTTTGATGGTGTTCATATCGGTGGCCATAATTTAAAATACGAGGATGTGGAGTACATCATTGAAAAAGGTGAGGAATTAAGTGCAAATTGGATGGACTATATTCATGAATTTGACTACCCCATCCCCGGTGGTTTTTATTATTATGAAAAAGATCCCGAAACAGGTTTAAATACATCACAACCGGTGGATAGAAAAAATAGACCCCTTGATACAAAGGTGGAATTTGTATATAAACTTTCAACTTTAACCCATAAACTAATGCTGGAACCCAAAGCGCCATTATGGAAGCCGATGCGGGCAATAGCAAAAAGGGTTGACGGAACATCGCTGGAGCGACCCTACCATGCTTTTGAACATTTAATGAAGGTTTGTTTATACGATTGCCACGATTGCGGAGACTGCGCTTTAATGGATGTGGCCTATGTATGTCCCATGTCTCAATGCCCCAAAAAACAGAGGAATGGAGCTTGCGGTGGCAGTTTTATGGGCTGGTGCGAGGTATATCCAAATAAGAAAAAATGCGCTTATGTTAGAGCTTATGCCCGCTTAAAAAATGACGGTAAAGAAGAAAAACTTGCCGGTGATATAATACCTCCTCCCAACTGGGATCTTTATCATACATCCTCCTGGCTGAATTATTACTTAGGATGGGATCATTCGGCCTCCCATTTAGGAATAGAAAATAATGAAAAAGGTAAAAAATAAGATATAGTATAAAATAATAGTTTTAATTAATTTCTGTCAAGATTCTATGAAAATGTCACCCCAAGAGGGGTAGTTTTATTCAGAGAAAATGTCACCTTTTCTTATGGCCCTAACCAAGTATATTTACCCATCTTGATGTGTCAAGGGTAAAATGAACGCTT
>NZ_LOHZ01000017.1 GCF_001601575.1 Thermovenabulum gondwanense | reverse complement strand
GCCCTCACCGGAGACCATCCCTACTTTGGAGACCACAAAACCACAAAACCCGTATTCGAACTCGACTCCGTAAACATCCTCCAGATAGCCAGCACCCTCATGGAAGGAAAAGACTTTGCAGGGAACCCCTTAAACAAAGCCCCGGAGTTTTACTTGGGCGCCAGCGTAACGCCCTTTTACGACCCCGTAGAACTGCAAATAATAAAAATGCAAAAAAAAATAAAAGCCGGCGCAAAATTCTTCCAGACCCAGGCAGTATACGACCCGCAAATCCTCAAAAACTTTAAACAAAAAACAGAAGAACACCACATACAAACAAAAATCCTCGCCGGGATAATACCCTTAAAATCCCCCGGCATGGCAAACTACATGAACAAAAACGTACCCGGCATACACGTTCCCGAAGAAATAATAGAAAGGCTGAGGAAAGCCCAAGACAAACAAAAAGAAGGCCTGAAAATAGCCGCAGAACTAATACAGCAAATAAAAGAACAAAACCTGGCCGATGGAGTCCACATAATGGCCATAGGAGCCGAAGAAAACGTGCCCCTATTACTTGACCTTTCAAACCTCTAAAAATAAGGAGGCAAAAAAAATGACAAAAAAAATAACCGTAATAGGAGCCGGGCCGGGCGGCTACGTTGCCGCAATAAAAGCAGCAAAAATGGGAGCCGAAGTCACCGTAATAGAAAAAGAAAAAATAGGAGGCACCTGCCTGAACCGCGGCTGCATACCCACCAAATCCCTCATAGCCTCGGCGGAAGCCTTAGAAACAATAAAAGAAGCAGAAAACTACGGCATAAAAATAAAAGGAGAAATTATCCCCGACATAAACGCCATAATAGAAAGAAAGGACAAAATAGTAGAAAGGCTAAACAAAGGCATAGAATACCTCTTTGAAAAAAACAACGTAAAACTAATAAAAGGAGAAGGCAAAATAGTAGAAAGAAACAAAGTAAGAATTAAAAAACCGGGAGGAGAAGAAGAAATAATAGAATCCCATGCCATAATAATAGCCACCGGCTCCGTCCCCGGGAAAAATATTTTCCCCTTTGACGGCAGGAAAATCTTAACAAGTGACGAAATACTTAACTTAAGACACATACCAAAAAGCATCCTCATAGTGGGAGCAGGGGTAATAGGCTGCGAATTTGCCATGTTTTATCAAAAACTCGGGACGGAAGTCACCATAGTAGAACTCCTTGAAAGAGCCCTTGCCACCGAAGATGCCGAAATAAGCAAAGAAATAGAAAAAATGCTCAAGAGGAAAAAAATAAAGCTTTACACAAAAACAAAAATAAAAGACGTAGAGGTAAAGGAAGAAGAAGTAATCGCCACCTTAGAAGACAAAAGACAAGTAAAAGCCGAGATAATGCTCGTAGCCATAGGGAGGAAAGCCAGCATAGAAGGTATAGGCCTGGAAGAAGCAGGAGTAAAGACCGAAAGAGGCAGGATAATAGTGGACGAAAAAATGAGGACAAATGTGGAGGGCATCTACGCCATAGGGGATGTAGTGCCGGGGCTGCAGCTTGCCCATGTAGCCTCCTTTGAAGGGATATGCGCTGCAGAAAACATAATGGGAAAACAAAGCAAAATGGACTACAGCGTAATACCCCATGCCATATTCACGGAACCCGAGATAGGTGCTGTTGGATTAACCGAAGAAGAAGCAAGAAACAGGGGCTACAGGGTAAGGGTAGGCAGGTTCTACTTTAGAGGGCTTGGCAGGGCCCAGGCTGCGGATAAGATAAACGGCTTTGTAAAGATAGTGGCGGATGAAGAAGAGGATACCATACTCGGAGCCCATATAATAGGGCAGAATGCTACGGATATAGTGCACGAGGCTGCCCTTGCGATGGCCTGCGGAGTAAAGGTAAAAGAGTTTTCCCGGGTGGTGCATTCCCATCCCACCTTCAGCGAAGCTTTAATGGAAGCCGTTCACGATGTTCACGGAGAATCAGTTCATAATGCTT
>NZ_LOHZ01000015.1 GCF_001601575.1 Thermovenabulum gondwanense | reverse complement strand
CAAAACTTAGTAGTTCTTTGTATGCCAACTTTTTCCATATAGGTTGGTAAGGGGTATTATTGTCTTTTTTCATCTGAATATTTTTTATTTCCATTTTTCGGGTATTGACATATTACCGTGAGTCTTTTTAGTATTTATTTTAAATTTAAAAACTTAGAATAACAAGTGAAAATTTAACCAAGTTTTTAATTTTGACATAATTTATATATTCTCCACAAAATTCATTTTTCCTTCTTAACCGATATTTAATCTTAAAATGTTGTCTGACATGTTATAACTACAAATAAAAAAAGCCTTTAAAAGGCTAAAAATGAATACAGCAAATATTTTATTTTAAAACACCCTTTTTATCAATATAAATTTTTAACAAAATAAATCAATACCTCTCTTTTATTGGTCTTTATCCTAATAGTTCTTTTAAAACCTTATTCGCCAATTGAGGATTTGCCTTGCCCTTAGTTTCTTTCATAATTTGACCAACAAGAAATCCAAAGGCCTTTTCCTTTCCACTTTTGTAATCTTCAACGGATTTTTTGTTCTCTTCTATAACCTTTTGAGCTACCTTTCTTATTTCATCTTCATCGGTTATCTGTACCAATCCTTTTTCTCTAACAATCACTTCAGGGTCTTTCCCGGTTTCAAACATCTCCTTGAACACATCCTTGGCTATTTTCCCGCTTATGGTGCCATTATCTATAAGTTTCAGCATTTTTACAAAATCAGCAGGTTTAAAAACTACTTCATCAATTTCCATGCCCTTTTCATTTAACAGTCCCAGTAGCTCGGACATAACCCAGTTGCTTACTATTTTTGGGTCATGATAAAGTTCTACGCATTCTTCATAAAATTTTGCAAAGGACTTGCTGGAGGTTATTACCGATGCATCGTATTCGGGAAGACCGAAATCCCTCATGTACCTTTTCTTTTTTTCATCGGGTAATTCGGGTAAGGTGGTTTTGATTTCTTCTACCCATTTTTTATCAATAATCATCGGTACAAGATCGGGATCGGGGAAATACCTGTAATCGTGGGCCTCCTCCTTACTCCTCATGGATGTGGTAATGCCCCTTGCTTCATCCCACCTTCTCGTCTCCTGAACCACTTCAAAGCCCTGTGTTAGGAGTTCCCTCTGCCTTTTTTCTTCGTATTCCAGAGCCCGTTTTACAGCTTTAAAAGACCCTAAATTTTTAATTTCCACCTTCTTTCCGAACTTTTCCGAACCCGCAGGCCTCAGGGAAATATTTACATCACATCGTAAAGAACCTTCCTCCATTTTACAGTCGGAAACCTCAATATACTGAAGTATTGTCTTTAACTTGTTTAAATAAAGCCATGCTTCCTCCGCGGACCTCATGTCAGGCTCGGATACGATTTCTATCAGGGGCACTCCCGTCCTGTTTAAATCCACAAGGGAATAACCCTTGCCTTCTTCATGGACAAGCTTACCCGCATCTTCTTCCAGGTGAAGCCGGTTAATCCCTATTCTCTTAACATTGCCATCAATCTCTATTTCAATATAACCTTTTCTTGCCAGGGGCATGTCATACTGAGAAATTTGGTATGCTTTTGGCAGGTCCGGGTAAAAATAGTTTTTCCTGTCAAATTTGGAATACTCGGCGATCTCGCAGTTTAATGCGAGGGCAGCTTTTATCGCATATTCCACCGCTTTTTTATTTGTAACGGGAAGAACGCCGGGCATTCCGAGGCATACCGGGCAGCAGTGAGTATTTACATCTTTTCCAAATTCCGTGCTGCAACCGCAGAAAACTTTGGATTTTGTAAGCAGTTCTACATGTACCTCAAGGCCGATTACGGTTTCGTAAGACATCTTACAACCTCCTCAATCAAGTTGCGGCTTTCTCTTTTCCAAATTAACAGCTTTTTCTAAGGTATAAGAAACTTTAAGCAGGGTTCCCTCGCCGAAAGCCTTTCCTATAAGCTGTATCCCCACCGGTAAAGCGTTTGAAAAACTAACCGGTATCGAAATTGCCGGAAGACCGGCCATATTGACGGGAATGGTGCATACATCGGACATGTACATTTTCAAAGGATCGTCCACCATCTCTCCTATTTTAAAAGCCGTAGATGGGGCTACGGGAGATAAAATTAAATCATATTTTTCAAAGGCTCTATCAAAGTCCCTTTTGACAAGAGTCCTGACTTTCTGAGCTTTTAAATAATAGGCATCATAATAACCGGCGCTCAAAGCATAGGTACCAAGCATTATTCTCCTTTTTACTTCAGCCCCAAAACCTTCGCTTCGGGTCTTTTTATATAAATCTATTAAATCGTCGTAATTTTTTGCCCTTACTCCATACCTTATTCCATCGTACCTGGCAAGGTTTGAGCTCGCCTCCGCCGGGGCAATAATATAATATGCCCACAGGGCATATTCGGTATGGGGAAGGGAAATTTCTTCACAAAAAGCTCCCATTTTCTCCAGTAATTTGGCTGTAGATAAAACTGCCGATTTTACGTCTTCATCAATACCTTCGCCCATGTATTCTTTTGGAATCCCTACCCTTAAACCCCGTACATCTTCTACAAGGTATTTAGTGAAATCATCGACAGGAACATCAGCGGATGTAGAATCCTTCTCATCCCATCCGCAAATACTATTTAGCACTATGGCACAATCCGTTACATCTTTGGTGATAGGGCCAATCTGGTCGAGGGAAGAAGCATATGCGACAAGACCGTACCTGGATACCCTTCCATATGTGGGCTTTAATCCTACCACTCCGCAGTAATTTGCCGGTTGTCTGATAGAACCGCCGGTATCGGAACCAAGGGCATATATACATTCATCCGCGGCCACAGCTGCTGCAGAGCCACCGGACGATCCCCCCGGAACCCTTGTTTGATCCCACGGATTTCTTGTCGGGAAAAAAGCGGAGTTTTCAGTAGAAGAGCCCATGGCAAATTCATCCATATTCGTCTTTCCAATTATTACTGCATTATTTGTTTTTAATTTTTTGATAACGGTTGCGTCATAAGGGGGAATGAAATTTTCCAATATTTTCGAAGAACAGGTAGTCCGCAAATTATATGTACATATATTATCTTTGATTGCCACAGGAATACCCGATAAGAATGTTGAAAAGTCCCTGGTATTGTCAACTTCCTCGCTATTTTTAAGAGCTTCTTCTTCGTTGATGGTTACATAGGCTCTAACCTTATCCTCCACCTTTTGAATTCTCTCTATGACAGAAAGTGTTAATTCCTTTGAAGATATCTCACCCTTTTTTAAGAGTTCATGAGCTTCGTGAATTGTAAGTTCATAAAGCTTCAATTTTGTTACCTCCTATTCGCCTTTATTCTTCAATAACCCTCGGGACTTTAAAGAAACCCTTTTCGCTGTCCGGAGCATTTTTTAATACCTCTGACAAAGGAAGGCTTTCCATAACAACGTCTTCTCTAAAGACATTATGAATTGGAATTACATGGGATGTAGGAGGAACATTTGAAGTATCCAATTCGGATAATTTATCCATATATTCCAAAATAGAACTTAATTTTTCTGCCATTTCTTTTTTTTCTTCATCGTTCAGGTAAAGTCTCGCTAAATTAGCAACATGTTCTACGGTTTCTTTGCTAATCTTCACATTTTCACCTCTTTCTCATTTTTTAACGAGTATTATTTTATCATTTTAACCAGCTATATACAATAAAATTAATCGCCGGAAAATCATAAATTTCCGGCGAATATTTCTGAAAGTTTTTTTCCATTACCATTAATATCCCAATGAAAATCCTGAAGCGCTTTTTGGAATTCCGCAAAAAACTTGAATACCCTGTCATCCCTTGCATTTTCTCCCATATGTCCTATTCTCCATACCCTGCCGGAAAGTTTTCCCCAGCTGCCTGCTATCATTACTCCGTATTTTTCAAACAGATGCCTTCTAAACCTTACATCGTCAATACCTTCGGGAATATTAAAGGCCGTCACCGTATCCGATTCGAACCCTTCTAAAGGATAAATTTGAAATCCTGCCTGTTTCAAAGTTTCTCTAACGGCCTTCCCTATTTTTTTATGCCTCCGGTAAATATCCTCCCCATCTTCCAAAGCTATTTTTACCGCTTCGCTTAAGCCGTAAATATCCGAAACGGGCTGCGTATAAGGGAAGATGCGCTTTTCCTTCCACATTTCCTGCCATAAAAGTAAATTCAGGTAATAACCTCTAATAGGAGTCTTTCTGTTTTTTATTTTTTCCCAGGCCTTTTTACTTACAGAAAGAAAACTCAAACCAGGAGGGGCTGATAAACATTTTTGAGACCCTCCAAGAATAACATCTATACCCCATTCATCCGTATTTATCCTTATGCCTCCGATAGAGGAAACAGCATCAACTATTGTAATAATTTCTCTTTCGTGTAAATACGGACATAATTCTTCTATAGGATTTATAAGCCCAGCTGGAGTTTCGCAGTGGACAACAGTTGCTATTTTTACGTCAGGGTTTTTATTCAAAGCATTCTCTAAATCTTTTATAGTTACAGGTTCATTGTATTCTTTATTAATATATACGGGTACACCACCGTACATTTCTACAAAATCGCCAAAACCTTCTCCAAAAACACCGTTAGCCACACAAAGCACCTTATCACCGGGTTCAACCAAAGAGGCAACGGAAGCCTCCAAACCCAAAATTCCTTCCCCGCATAATACAAGTACATCTTCTTTGGTATTGAGTAATTTCCCCAGTTTAAAGCATAAATCATCGTAAAAGGCAAAAAATTCTTCATCCAAATCAGGATTTGTAATCGGTTTAGAGATAGCCTGCCTTACCCTTTCCGATACGTAGGTAGGCCCAGGAGTCATCAGAAGAATATCTTTCATTTTCTATGAGCCTCCTCTTTTTTAAATAAACAGTTATTATTTGGCTTTTATTACCGAAGTTTTGTAATTTTATTTTTCAGTTTTTATTAGTTCCAAGAATTGTTCCTCATTCAATATTTTTGTTCCCAGGTTTCGAGCTTTCTCAAATTTAGACCCCGGTTCTTCTCCCACTATTAAATAGTCGGTTTTTTTACTTACGCTATCGGTAACCTTTCCTCCGAGGCTTTCAATTAATTCCTTTATTTCGCTTCTTGAAAAATTCCTCAGGGTTCCCGTTATTACGAAGGTAAGACCGTTAAATATTCCTTCTTTATTTTTTTTCTCCGCTTCACCTTTAGTATTTACTCCCGCATTCCTCAGTTTAACTATAAATTTTTTGGTTCCTTCATTGTTGAAGAAAGCAATTATACTTTGAGCCATTTTTTCTCCAATTTCGGGTATTTTTATCAAATCTTCATAGGAAGCATTCATCAGGTCTTCCAGGGATGAAAAATTCTCGGCGAGAATGGAAGCGGATTTTTCTCCAATAAAAGGTATCCCCAGGGCATATATTAATCTTGCCAATGGCCTTTTTTTGCTTTCCTCAATGGCTTTTAAAAGGTTGGCAACGGATTTTTCACCCATTCTCTCTAAAGGAATAAGGTCTTCTCTTTTTAAATAATATATATCGGCGGCATCTTTAATCAATCCATTTGATAAAAGTGCATTTACAATTGCGGGTCCCATCCCTCGTATATCCATAGCATCCCTTGAGACAAAGTGTTCTATACTTCTTCTTACCTGTGCCGGGCAGGATGGATTGGTGCACCTGTATGCTACCTCTTCCGCAAGACGTATAACTTTTTCCCCGCATTCGGGACAATTTTCAGGCATTACAAATTCCTTTTCTTCCCCGGTTCTTTTTTCCTTTAAAGATTTCACAATTTCCGGTATTATGTCACCCGCTTTTTCTACTATAACTTTATCCCCTATCCGGATATCCTTTTCTTTTATGTAGTCCACATTATGAAGCGTTGCTTTGCTCACGGTACTGCCTGCCAATCTAACCGGCTTTAAGATAGCTGTGGGTGTTAAAACGCCCGTCCTCCCCACCCTTACTATTATATCCTCTACCGTTGTCTCTTTTTGCTCTGCAGGAAATTTGAAGGCTATAGCCCAGCGCGGGCTTTTAGCAGTGTATCCCAGCTTTCTCTGTAATTCAAGGGAATTTACTTTTATTACCATACCGTCTATTTCGTAGGGAAGCTCATGCCTTTTCTCAGCAAAGCTCATGCAGTAATCTATGACATCAGCAAAATTATCAAAAAGTTTGGCATAAGGATTTACTCTAAGTCCCACTTCCTCATAGAACTTGAGAATTTCAAAGTGAGTGAAAAATTCAATTCCCTCGTAATACCCTATGCCGTAAACAAATATATTAAGAGGCCTTTTCGCCGTAATTCTTGGATCTAACTGCCTTAATGAGCCCGCAGCCGCATTGCGCGGGTTTGCAAACAGCGGAAGCCCTTCCTCTTCCCTCTCTTCATTGAGTTTTTTAAAATCTTCTTTCGGAAGGTAAACTTCTCCCCTAACTTCAATGATTCTCGGTTTTTTATCCACGGGAAATTCCAATTTTAAAGGTACGCTCTTAATAGTCCTTACATTCTGCGTCACATCTTCTCCAATTTCCCCATCGCCTCTCGTTGCTGCCCTTTTATATATTCCATCTTCATAGGTAATAGAGACTGCCAGGCCATCTATTTTTAGTTCAACAACGTATTCCACTTTTGAGCCTGCTATTTCTTCCACCTTCCGGTTGAAATCCAGCAGGTCTTCCCTGGTATAAGCATTGGATAAACTCATCATAGGAACCCGGTGAACTACCTGGGCAAATGCCGAAAGGGGTTCCCCTCCCACCCTCTGAGTAGGAGAATCGGGGGTGATGAATTCAGGGAAATTCTCCTCAAGTCTTTGCAGTTCCTTCATCAAATTGTCGAATTCCGAATCGGTAATCTTAGGATTATCGAAAACATAATACTGTTTATTATGAAAATTAATCATTTCTCTCAATTCGGCTATCCTTTTTTTAGCTTTTTCCCTATCCATTTCCCCACCTCCAATCAAGGTAAGGTCAATTCATTTTAATAAGCGGTGCGTATTTGGCTAAAAGGTGCTTTTTGCCTTCTTTTTCAAAAAATACCGTAATCTCTACATCTTCACCGGTTCCGTGAACTTCCGTTACGATGCCCTCTCCCCATTTTGCATGTTTAATTTTATCTCCGGGATTAAAGTTAAAAGAAAGTTTTTCAATTTCCGTTGAATTGGATGTACCTTTATAAATTCCTATTTTGTTATCTTTTTCTTCCGGTACCAAATCAACTTCTTCGCCAAATAAATTCTCTTTTCCCGGTGTCACATCCTTGATCAATCTTTTTGGAATCTCTTTGATAAACCTGGATTTGTCATAGTAAGAAGACCTTCCATATAAATTTCTCTGCCATGCTCTGGTAAGGTAAAGCAGTTCCTTTGCTCTGGTAATACCTACATAACAAAGTCTTCTCTCCTCTTCCAGCTCGGCGTTATTGAAAAGGGATTTGTAATGGGGGAAAATCCCTTCCTCCAATCCCGCTAAAAAGACAACGGAAAACTCAAGGCCCTTCGCGCTATGAAGAGTCATCAAGGTAACCGCATCCTCTTCGTCGCTATACTTGTCCAAATCGGAATAAAGCGCTATTTCGGATAAAAATTCCTCTAAGGTTCCCTCGCTATTTCTTAAAACGAATTCCCGGGCAACTGAAATTAATTCCTTTATATTTTCAATCCTATCATTTGCTTCTTCCGTGCCTTCATTCTGTAGTTCTTCCAGATAGCCGGTATTCAATATTATTCTCTCCATCAATTCGGGAATTCCAATCCTTTCCTTTAACTCCCTTAAATCCTCAATCATCAGAGCAAATTCCTTCAATTTTCTGCATAGGGAATGGGAGAAGGGAAGGTTATCCTCCATTATTAATCGGAATATAGACTTACCCGTTTGATCAGACATAATTTCCAGCTGTTCTACCGTTTTACTTCCTATTCCCCTGCGGGGCACATTTATTATCCTTCTCAAGCTCATATTATCTTCATCATTCTCTATGAGCCTTAAATAAGCAACGATGTCTTTTATTTCTTTCCTCTGAAAAAACCTGATTCCCCCAAAAACTCTGTGAGGGATGCCCATTTTCAGAAAAACTTCTTCGAAAACTCTGGATTGGGCATTGGTTCTGTAAAGAACGGCGATGTTTTTATAATAATACCCATTGTTAATTAGCTTTTCTATTTCATTACCTATGAAAAGGGCTTCATGATGTTCATTCTGTAGCTCTGCAAAAAATACTTTGTCGCCCTTTCCCTTTTCGGTAAAAAGCCTTTTTTCCTTCCTTGAAAAATTGTTTTTAATTACCTCATTGGCTGCATCCAGGATGGTCTGGGTAGAACGATAATTCTTTTCCAGTTTAACCACAAAAGCATCGGGGAAATCTTTCTCAAACTCTAAAATATTTCTTATATCCGCTCCCCTGAAACTATAAATACTCTGGTCATCGTCTCCAACAACCAGAAGGTTCCGGTGCTTTTCCGCCAAAAGTTTTATGAAAATGTACTGGGCATGGTTAGTATCCTGGTATTCATCCACAAGAATATACTTAAACTTTTCACTGTAATAATCCAGCACTTCAGGATACTTTCTAAAAAGCTCTACGGTCTTCATTATTAGATCATCAAAATCAAAAGCATTGTTTTCCCTCAATTTTTTCTGGTACAATAAATAAATATTAGAGAATGTCTTTTCTCTTATATCCCGGGCACTATCGAAAGCTTCGGTTTCAGAAATCAATTTTTCTTTATATCCGCTTATTTTTTCCAAACAGGCCATCAAGGGATATTTTTTTTCATCCAAATTCAATTCCTTTAAACATTGTTTTATTATACTCTGCTGATCATCAGTATCATAAATAACAAAATACTTTTTATATCCCAATAACGGCACATTTTCCTTTAAAATTTTTACACAGGCCGAATGGAACGTGCTTACATTAAGTCCCTCCGCTTTTTCTTTTAAAAGTCTTTGTACCCTCTCCTTCATTTCATTTGCTGCTTTATTTGTGAAGGTTATAGCCAGAATATTTTCCGGCTTTACTCCCATTTTTTCAATCAGGTAAATTATCCTGTAAGTAATGACCCTTGTTTTCCCACTGCCCGCCCCGGCTAACACTAATATCGGACCGCTGCCGTAAGTAACTGCTTTTTGTTGAGCGTCGTTTAGTTCCTTTAAAAACTCCTGCAATTTTTATAACCTCCATTACTCATTATTTTTTTTATTTTTATCCATTTCTTCCAATCTTTCCAATATAATTTTGTAACCATCAGCTCCGTACTGTAAATACCTTTTAACCCTGCTGATTGTAGCCGTGCTTGCACCCGTTTTCTCGGCTATCTCTCCGTATGTATACCCTGCTTTAAGCATCTCTGCTACCTGCAATCTCTGGGCCAAAGCCTTTACTTCCCCGATGGTACAAATATCTTCGAAAAATCGGTAGCACTCATCCTTATTTTTAATCATCAAAATCGCATCAAAAAGCCGGTCAATATACGGGTCTTTAAGTTCCTTTAATTCCATAAATTAAAGCCCTCCTTAAAATAAATATAATTAAATTCAGCACGCTAATTCTTTTAAAACATAAGTGTATATTTTAAAATTCTTAATCAGGTCTTCAATTTCTATGTATTCGTCCTTTTCATGGGCTACTTCGGGTTTCCCCGGAAAGTTAGGGCCAAAGGCCACGGTATTTTTCATCATCCTGGCATAGGTTCCCCCTCCAATGGTAAAGCAATAAGCCTTTTCTCCCGTTACCTTCTCATAAGCCGCTTTCAAGGCTTTAACTATAGGACTATCTTCGGGCACATAATGAGGAGGACTGTTTTTAACATTATCAATAAAGATGCCTTTTTTTAAATTCCGCTCAATTGTCCCGATTATATCCTCTCCTTTGAAACTGATGGGGTACCTTATGTTTATTATTGCCTCCGCCTCATTTTCATTCATGTTTATAACACCGAGATTTAACGTAAGCCTTCCTGAAACTTCATCTTCAAGATTAATCCCCAAACTCTTGCCATTTGTCTCAAAGCCTATTTTGTCCATAAGGAATTTTAAAAACTCTCTTTGGCCCTGGCTTCCTGCTTTTATTTCCACAAGGAAAGAAATCAACCTTGATATCGCATTCTGGCCTTTTTCCGGAATACTTCCATGGGCAGAAACTCCATAAGATTTAATCGTTGCCTCACTCCCATTCTTAACAAGCTCTAAAGAAAATCCTGTCTTTCCTTTAAAGTTTTCCAGGTCCTTTTCCAGACCATCGTAATAATTTATTACACAATGGGCATAATCCGGCACCATATTTGCTCTTTCTCCACCCGTTAAAAATATGCTCCCATTGTTATCATCAAATTTGGCCTTTATGGAAAAGGTTAATATCCCCTTTTCTCCATTTATTATCGGATATTCTGCATCCGGAGAAAAGCCCATCGCTGGCATCTCGTCCTTTTGTAAGTAATATTTTATACATTCCATACCCGACTCTTCATTTGTACCAAAAATTATTCTAACCCTTTTTTTAAAGTTTAAATTCGCATCCTTTAAAGCTTTAAGGGCATAAAGGGCAGCAATTGCAGGTCCTTTGTTATCCGAGGCTCCCCTTCCGTAGATTTTACCATCGTGAATTTCCCCGCCAAAAGGAGGATGACTCCAATTTGATCCTTCCGGAACCACATCTAAGTGCACTAAAATTCCTATTAAATCTTTTCCTTCTCCCCATTCTGCCCAACCCACATAGTTATCCAAATTTTTTGTCCTCAGGCCAAAACTTTCTGAGAGTTTTAAAACATAATTTAAAGCATCGGCAACACCCTTTCCGAAAGGCATTCCGGGTAATGGTTTTTCTTCTACACTTCTTATCCTGAGAATCTCGCAAACAGAATTTATGAGAGCATTTTCATTTTCTTTTAAAATTGCTTCTAAGTTCATTTTCTAACCTCCTAAAATTTCATCATCTTATTAAAATTATTCCACTTTGAACGACAAAATCCTTTCAAAAAAAAATAAAAAACAGCATTATAGCTGTTTTAAAATCCATTAGTCCCGGTTAGCGCATGGGTAATAAAAGCAAATAAAGTACCTACCAGAGCACCGCTTAATACATCGGAAGGATAATGCATTCCGGTATAAATCCTTGATACTCCCACTAAGGCAGCCAGAGAATAAATTAAATAAGAATAGGCGGGAAAATAAAAGGCGAATATAGCGGCTATCGAAAATCCCGCTGCCGTATGACCTGAAGGAAATGAATAATCTTTTAACAGTTTTTTCCAAAAGGTGTTTACATTGGGCAAATCAAGATAAGGTCTTTTCCTGTATATAGTTTTTTTGAAAAACTGCACAACCCCCTGGCTTCCCGTTAACGTAATAAATGCTTCTAAAGCGGCAGATTTAGCCTCTACCTTCCCGAATAGATAAAAGAAAAGGCAAACAAACAAAGAAAAGGTGGCTCCTCCTAAATGAGTAATTTTTGGCATAATAATATCCAGATACTTACATCTTATTTTATGGTTAAAAAGAAAAAATAAATTTTTATCACCATGATGTATTAAATTTAAAAATTTTTTAATATTACCCTTCACCTAAAAGCCTCCTATTCCACAACCTCCACGGGTATGCCATTTTTTTCTACCGCTTTTATCAAAGGATTGATGATATCCTTTTCCTTCGTTGTACCAAAATTATTCTGTAAAGGTTTTCCTACTATTATATGAGTTATCTTATTTTTTTTTGCGTAATCGGAAAGGGTGTTATAGACGTTTTCACCTGCTAATATTGAGACATAACCTCCCAAGGATTTTGCATATTCAAAAAGTTCAAGAAGTATTTTATGATCCTTAAGGTCTTTATTTAACTCCATTGACTTATTAACGTATACTACGCAAAATTCGCCTCCTAACTCTCTGGCCCTGTCAGCACCCCTCTTTATTAGCCTTTCGCAGCTTTTTTGAGGAGTTACACAGACCATTACCCTGTGCACCACTGCAGGGTCAAAAACAGTCATCATGGGAAAACCCCTTTCAATATATAACTACATTTTCATTATATAAAAATTAATCTTTTCTTTCAATTGAAATTAATAAAACTAAATAACTTTAATCCCATTTCAATAATTCCAGGATAATTTCATATTGAAATACTAATTGCATATTGCAATATCCCTTGTTAACAAGCGATAAAAATTACTGGCATTAGCTGCACAGATTTACCATTTTAAAAGGACAGGAACTTTATTAATAATTTTTTTGCTTTTCTCTTCATTGGTATAACTCTTGCTATGAATAATAAATAAACAATTTATGAAATACTTTGTCAAAGGAGGTGAATTCTTGGATAGTGCAGTTATTCCCGTATCAAAACTAAGAGAGTTTTTAATAGAACTTTTTAAAGAAGTGGGTTTAAATAACTCTCATGCCGGGATAGTGGCGGATTCTATTCTATGCGCAGAATTAAGAGGAGTAAAGTCCCATGGGTTGGTTCGAGTATCTACTTATATAGAAAGGGTTGAAAAAAAAGCAACTAATATAAATGCAAAAATAAAAACTGAAAAAATTAAAAAGGCTACAGCATTGATTAATGCGGATCACGGTTTCGGGCAAATTGCAGGTTTCTACGGAATGAAGCTGGCAATTACCCTGGCAAAAAAATACGGAGTGGGTTTGGTAGGTATTAAAAACTCCAATCATTTTGGAATAGCCTCATTTTATTCTATGTTAGCATTAAAACACGACATGATAGGTATTGTATTAACCAACTCTTCTCCCGCAATAGCCCCTTACGGCAGCAGTAAACCTCTTTTAGGAACCAATCCGCTTTCGATAGCAATACCTTCTAAGGAAGAAAAACCAATAATATTAGATATGTCTACATCGGTAGTGGCAAGAGGAAAAATAAGGCTGGCCAAGCTAAAAAATCAGAAAATACCTTTCGGCTGGGCTTTGGATTCTTCCGGAAGGGATACCGACGATCCCGATTTAGCACTAAAAGGTAGCCTTGTTCCCATAGGCGGCCCAAAGGGTTCGGGATTATCTTTAGTAATAGACATCCTTTGCGGAGTGCTTACCAACACCTGCCTTACGGGTGAAGTAAAAAATGTCACCGATATGACCGGTCCCTCAAAAACCGGACATCTTTTCTGTGCTGTAAATATCGCTGACTTCATTGAAAAGAATGTATTTAAATCTAATATTGATGAAATTATTAGAAAAATCAAATCTCTGCCCTCAATTAACAATCTTCAAATATTTTTACCGGGAGAAATAGAAAACAACCTTGAAGAAAAATCTTTGAGAGAGGGTATAAATTTAGATTCAAATTTAATCGACGAATTAAGTCGATTGGCATCCCGGTATAAAATTAAAAATTTAATATAAAGATTTTAAAATAAAAATTTTTAATATAAAATATTGAAAGGAGAAGGTAAAAAATGTTTGACAAAACAAGAGAATTTATGAAAAAATTAGGATTACCGGAGGGTGACCTGTATTCCCTTCCCACATCGGACAAAAGATTCCCCGATGGAGCCCATTACAGATTGGAAGTGCCTACCATTAACAGTTCGGAAGCATTTAAAGCTTTAATGGAAGAAGCGGAGAGATTAGGAGTAACCATAAACAGGGTTGATGAGACCTATGGTTGCTTCAGGCACACCTTAGAAGAACTAAAAGAATACGTAGCTATCGCAAAATACTATCGGGTCGAATTGAACCTTTCGGTAGGTCCAAGGGCTACTTACGACACCAGCGCCACAAGACTCAGTCAGCAGGGAGTTAGAATCGGTTACAGGTTGAGGGGTATGGAGCAGATCGTCAGAGCCATTGAAGATGTAAAGAGAATTGCTGAAGTAGGCTGCCGCGGAGTTTTGGTTTACGATGAGGGCTTGCTCTGGGTGCTTAATGAAATGAGGAAAGCCGGCGAGCTCCCAAGCAATATGCATTTTAAAGTATCCGCCCACTGCGGTCATGGCAATCCCGCCAGCTTCAAACTATTAGAGAACCTTGGAGCCAATTCAATTAATCCTGTAAGAGACATGACCTTACCCATGGTAGCAGCTTTAAGAGCCGCGGTCAATGTCCCATTGGACGTTCATACCGATAACCCTCCAGGATCCGGTGGTTTTATAAGGGTTTATGAAGCACCTGAATTGGTACGCGTAGGCGCACCTATTCACCTCAAGACCGGAAACTCAGTCATCAGCGGTCATGGTGAATTGACCACAGCACAAAACGGTAGAGATATGGCAAGACAGGCTGCCATAGTAAAAGAAATGGTAGAAAGATACTATCCGGAAGCTGTGCAGAGCAAAGCCGGCACCCCGGATATGGCTATCCCAGAGTAATTTAATTTAAACCAAGAAAAACGCATAATGCCCCTACTATATTTTAGTAGGGGCGTGAATTTATTAGAAGGAGGGAAACATATGAGGGAAATCCACATAGACGAAATAATATCTGCAGTAGAAAAGCTTTGCATTGATGCAAATATAATATTACCCGATGATGTAAAAAGAGAAATTAATAAATATTATGAAACGGAGTCTTCTCCCTTAGGAAAAGAAGTTTTAAAAGACATTATTAAAAACTATAAAATAGCTGAGGAAAAGAACATTCCGATATGTCAGGACACCGGTTTTGCAGTATTTTTTGTCAAGCTTGGTCAGGATTTAAAAATAGTCGGCGGAAATTTGACCGATGCTATCAATGAAGGTGTAAGAAGAGGTTACAAAAACGGTTATTTAAGAAAATCCATTGTCAACGATCCATTAATCCATAGAAAAAATACCGGTGATAATACACCGGCTATTGTACACTATGAAATAGTTCCCGGAGATAAATTGCAAATCACTTTTGCTCCAAAGGGTGGCGGCAGTGAAAACATGAGTGCTCTTCGTATGTTAAAGCCTGCCGATGGTGTAGAAGGTGTAAAAAAATTCGTTTTAGAAACCGTAGATAAAGCGGGTTCCAACCCATGTCCTCCTATAATTATAGGTGTTGGTATTGGCGGTACAATAGAAGTTGCCACATTGATAGCAAAAAAAGCTTTATTAAGACCTATCGGTCAACCTCATCCTCAGCCGGAAATTGCCGAGTTAGAAAAAGAGCTGTTAAATGAAGTAAACAAACTCGGTATAGGTCCTCAAGGATTCGGAGGTACCACAACAGCTTTGGCTGTTCACATCGAAACATTCCCCGCACATATAGCAAGCCTTCCCGTTGCAATAAATATACAATGCCATGTAGCAAGGCATAAAGAAATAGAGCTTTAGTTTATAAGGAGGGAAATCATGATTAAATCAATTAAAACTCCTTTAACTCCTGAAATCATAGATGATTTAAAAGCAGGTGATAAGGTGCTTATTACCGGCATAATCTATTCAGCAAGAGATGCGGCTCATAAACGTTTATTTGAAATGATCCAAAAAGGAGAAGAGCTTCCTGTAGATTTAAAAGGACAAATAATATACTACGCAGGTCCTTGTCCCGCAAAACCCGGAACAGTAATTGGTTCTGCCGGTCCTACCACAAGCGGTCGTATGGACCCCTATACACCTTTACTTATAGAAAAAGGTTTAAAAGGTATGATAGGTAAAGGACTTCGTTCAAAAGAGGTCGTCGACGCCATCATAACTCATAAAGCAGTATATTTTGCTGCTATAGGTGGAGCGGGGGCACTTTTAGCGGATACCATTAAAAAAGCAGAAGTAGTAGCTTTCCCAGAGCTTGGGCCAGAAGCTATCTATGAATTCCATGTGGAAGATTTTCCTGCAATAGTTGTCATAGATAAAGACGGTAACGATTTATATAAAATCGGCAAAGAAAATTACAGGAAAATATAATTCCTTTAATTTAAAAAGGAGGTCATTTAATATGTCATTAAGAGAGGAAGCATTAAAGCTTCATTATGAAAACAAAGGAAAACTTGAGGTTATCAGTAAAGTACCGGTAGATAGTAAAGAGTCCTTAAGCCTCGCTTACACACCCGGAGTAGCTGAACCCTGCAAAGAGATACATAAAGACCCGGAAAAAATTTACGATTATACTTTCAAAGGTAATACGGTAGCAGTAGTTTCTGACGGAACTGCTGTATTAGGATTGGGAAATATCGGTGCAAAAGCTTCCTTACCGGTTATGGAAGGTAAAGCGGTTTTATTTAAGTGCTTTGCCGGTGTAGATGCATTTCCTATTTGTATTGATACTACTGATGTGGATAAAATCGTAGAAACCGTAAAGCTAATTGAGCCGGTTTTCGGTGGCATTAATTTAGAGGACATTGCAGCTCCTGCTTGCTTTGAAGTGGAAGAAAAATTAAAGAAATGTCTTTCTATACCCGTATTCCACGATGATCAACACGGTACAGCAATTATTACCCTGGCGGCGTTATATAATGCATTGAAAATCGTAAAAAAGGATATAAATGAAATTACCGCAGTTATAAACGGTTCCGGTGCTGCTGGTACCGCAATAGCAAAAATTTTTATACGAGCCGGAATAAAAGACGTAATCATGTGTGACCGAAACGGAATTATTTATGAAGGTAGAAAAGAAGGAATGAACTGGGCAAAAGAAGAGCTTGCAAAAATTACAAACAAGGAAAAAAGACAGGGCACTTTAAAAGACGCTTTAATTGATGCGGATGTTTTTATAGGAGTATCCTCTGCAAATATAGTAAGCAAGGATATGGTAAGGAGCATGAAAAAAGATCCGATAATTTTTGCAATGGCCAATCCGGTTCCTGAAATTGACCCAAAGGATGCATATGAAGCCGGAGCAAAAATTGTAGGTACCGGCAGGTCAGATTATCCAAATCAGATAAATAACGTACTGGCTTTCCCAGGCGTTTTCAGAGGAGCTCTTGACGTCATGGCCACTCAAATAAATGAAGAAATGAAGTTAGCAGCAGCGAACGCTTTATCAGAAATTATAGCAGTCAATGAGTTGAGAGAAGATTATATCATCCCAAAACCCTTTGACGAAAGAGTTGCCCCTTCAGTAGCAAAGGCCGTAGCAAAAGCTGCTATCGAAACAAAGGTGGCAAGGAAAATTGTTGACCCTGAGGAAATAGAAGAAAGAACAAAAATGCTCGTTAAAAAGGCAAATTCTTATTTCAAAAAGTAAGCAATTTAAAATTACTTAAAATTAGGAGGTAAATGATTATATCATTTACCTCCTCTTTATATATGCAAATTCCTATATATTTAATTCCCCTGTATTGATTATACAGGGGAATTAAATATTTTAATATATTTTTTTATTATTTATTGAGGTGCTCGGGCAACGGAGGAGCATACGCCCAAACAATTTTTATAGGTTCATCGCCCGTGTTTACAATTTCATGTTTTACTCCAACGGGAGCAAAAATAGCGGTGCCCGGCGTTAATTCATATTCCCCTTCACCTTCTACTATGAGCTTCCCCTTTCCCGAAACTATAAACATGGCTTCTTCTTGATTATCATGGCTATGAGCCGGTATTTTGCTTCCTACCTCGGTTACGTTTACACCCATTGATATTTTAGTTGCACCAACGGTCTTATTACAAATCAATACTTTTGAAACCCTGGGAGGAATTCTTTTTACACCTTCAATTTCGCTTTCATGAACAGTAAATTTGCCCATTTTTTCGTCTCCTTTCAATAAAATATTTTTTTATATAATTTTTTCTTTACCCACCCAGATAAACCGGAAATATTTCAATACTATCTTTATCAAGAATAATGTAATTTTTATCCTGCCATCTTCCATTCACCACAAACATTCCTACCTCTTCTTTTGGTATTCTTAGCTTTTTTAACAGCGATTCCAGGGTCATATTTTCCTCGTAGTTAATTGTAAATTCTTTATTTCCCATTTCACCGAATCTTGCCAGGTGCAAATGTAGTTTTACTTTGACCATATTTTTCCCTCATTAAATTTTATATTATCGCCTTTTTCATTTCCTCCTCGGGTACATCGAAAACCGCATTTGTCGGAGGAAGTTCTTCCTTATAGCAAAATTCCGGTAATTTGTCCATACAAGGGCTTATTCCAGCTTTAATGTTAAATTCTCTTTCAATTTTCAAAGTATTAATTCCCATATCCCATATTTTTTCCGTTTCTATTTCTATTCCCAGATAATAATAAATTAAATTTTTCATCGTAGAAGGATCTTTAAAAAGCGGCCCTCTTGCAAATATACAAAATCCCAAACTGTCAAGGGTAGTCATCTTTATTTGAAGGTTTCTTGATAATTCTCCCTGTTTTTCTTTACTCAGAGGATTCACTTCGTTTCTGGAACCAAATGCATTGCCCGCTGTATGATCCGCTCCCATAGGAGATATAGCGTAAAGTACACCGTTTCCCTTTAATGCCCGCGGGTCATATCCCGGAAAACCTTGACCCTTTGCAGCAGGAATTCTATTAGCACCCAATACTTTTCCGGTAATTTCTACGCCATTTCCTAATACTCGCCCCAATACGGTATTTTTTCTTATTTCTTCAAGAAGTTTTAAACAGCTTTCCTCATTTCCGTATTCCGCAAATCCTGCATCAATAGCCACTCCTAAAACACAACCCATTTCAATCGTATCAAGGCCTAAATCATTAATTTCCTTATTTAATTTTGCAACTGAATCCAAATTTGAAAACCCGAGATTTGAACCAACCAGAGCTATCGTTTCATATTGCAATGTAGACACAATCTTTTTCCCGCATTCATCCGGATATACATTACTGCATCTTATAACACACCCGGGCATACAGGAAATTCCTGTTTTTCCCTCTCCTCCTCTTTTTACGATTGTATCGTACATTGTTTCACCGCTTAAATTCTTGGCAAATTCAAAAGCTCCACATTTGAAGTTTTTTGTTGGCAAAGCCCCAATTGCATTGACGGCATTTACTATTTGAGCCGTTCCGTATTTTTTGTACGAATCTCCTGTCTTTGGATCTGCCAGTAATTCTTTGTTTATCGTTTTAGCAAGCTCTAAAAAAGCTTCTCTGTCATAATAATTTATTTTACTGTTCTTTGGATTTTTTACTATAATCGCCTTTAATCCTTTACTCCCCATTACAGCGCCGACTCCGCCCCTTGCAGCGAATTTTAATTCTCCGTTAGGATCGGTGGCTGCAATGCTTGCAGCCCGCATTTTTCTTTCTCCTGCAGGGCCAATGCACAGAATTGCAGTATCTTCGCCGTATTTTTTAAACAGCTTTTCAACAGTTTCGTAGGTCCCAGAAAATTTTAATTGGTTGTCAAAAGTAAGGCTAATTTTTTCCTCATCAATTTCCAATATATATGAATTTTCGTCCTCGGGTAAACTTTCGACTACAATTGCCTTAATTCCATTTTTTGAAAGATAGGTCCCTATCAAGCCTCCGCTGTTTGCTTCTTTAATTCCGTTAGTCAACGGGCTTTTGCACCCAACCGATATTCTGCTTGAGCTGGATACCGCCGTCCCGGAGAGCAAACCGGGTGCTATTATTAATTTGTTTTTTTCACCTAAAGGATCGCATTCCGGTTCAACTTCATCATATATTATTCTTGAGGTTAAGGCTCTTCCACCCAAAAGTTCGTAATCCTTTTTTGGTTCTTCTATTTTCACTTCTTTTGTCTTCATGTTTACTCTGATGATCTTATTCATTGCTATTACCTCCTTTCAGTTGTTTACAATCTTTTTCATAAGAACCGTTTGCGTAATAAAAGTAGCTATTATCAAAACGAGGAGTACAAGGCTTATTGGCCTTGTTATAAAAGACAATAGCAAACTCCCCATTCCGCCGGTGCTGATTAGTGCTTTTCTAAAATTAGTTTCAATCATGGGTCCCAATATTATAGAAAGGACTATGGGGCTAACCGGATACCCGGACTTTTCTAAAATGTACCCGAGCAATCCAAATATTACCATAAAAAGGACATCGTAAATATTGTTCTGCAGCGCATAGGAACCAACCACGCAGAGAATTGAAATAAAGGGAAGTAAAAACCATTTTGGAAAGTTAAGCATTCTTAACATCGCATTGCTTCCCAGAATTCCAAGGAAGTAAGCGATAAACTCACTTATTATTAAAAATACTATTATCATATAAAAATATTTTTTCTCGGTCATCATAAAGGTAGGTCCAGGCAATAATCCGTGGAGATAAAAGGAACCCAGCATTACTGCTGTTACCGAGTCTCCTGGTATTCCAAGAGTTAAAAGTGTTGTTATCGCGCCGCCAATGGCTGAGTCATTTGCTATTTCCGGTGCAGCAACCCCTTCATAAGCACCCTCGCCAAAGGGCCTGCTGGGTTCTTTAATTAACTGCTTTGACACCCCATAACTGACGAGGGAAGCTATATCCCCACCCGTTCCCGGCAGCAGTCCTATTATTGCTCCTATAGGAGCCGACCAAGAAAAACACTTTAAGGTCTTTTTAACCACGTCCATTTTTGGAAAAAGATCTTTTATATTGTAATGAAAATTATCCACCTTAAAAGTTTTCTTGCTGCTTAACTGTACGAAAACTTCCTTCATTCCAAAAAGACCTATCATAGCAACAATATAGTTTATTCCTCCGCTTAAAAGAGGAGAGCCGAAAGTAAATCTCATCAAGCCCGTAATAGGATCCATTCCAATAAATGAAATTATTAAACCTATGCAGGCGGCAGCAAATCCTTTTATTATATTTTCCTTGCTTAAAATTGCTACTAAACTTAGACCCCACAAGCATATTAAAAAATACTCCTGACTCCCAAATTTTAAAGCAATACTCCCTATCAGCGGCCCAAATATGGTCAGGAACAAAATCCCCAGCAATCCGCCGATTAAACTTACAAAAAGTGCCAATCCTAAGGCTACAGGAGCTTCTCCTTTCTTTTTTAATGGATATCCGTCAAATACTGTTGCCACTGCCGCAGCCGTTCCCGGAATATTTAAGGTAATGGCTGAAATAGACCCTCCCATAACCCCTCCGCAAAAAGCTCCTATAATAAACGCCAAGGCATCTATCATAGGCCACCCAAAGGTCAAAGAAACTACCAGTACTATGGTCATAGTAACTGTTAATCCAGGCAAGGCACCCATTATTAAGCCGATGATTGCACCAACCGCCATATATAATATTAAAAATATGTTCATTAAAAATCCTCCTTTAAAGCTACGGCAGGATTATCTTAAAAATACCGCTGAATACAAAATCTATTACCAATACCAAACCTACCGATGAAAGAATAACCTGAAAAATTTTCTTTAAATTTAATTCCTTTCTCGCAAGTAAAATCATTACACATGCGGTAAATATTATCGTGGATACATTAAAGTGAAGCTTTTTTAAAAAAGAAATATATATAACCAATCCTGCAAAGTAAAACAACACATCCTTTAATTCATTTATGACATTTTTTCTGTACTCGCTATCTTCCCTGTAATTTTTCCAGAATTTTGATTGTTCGAATATGATAATAAGCAATAAAATTAATAAAGTTATTCCTATTAAAAATGGAAAAATTATCGGTGATTCCACTGAAATTAGAGGAATGTTTTGAGAAGAAGAGATGGTATATAAATTAAAAAACACCAGGAAACAAATAATTGATGCCAAAATAATGGATATTACATCCAGTAATTTGGAATAATCCATTTATTTTCACCTCTAATTTTTCTCTAAAATAGCTTCATAGGGACACACGTTTTTACACGCGTAACACTCCACACACTGATTTACATCTATTTCCGATTTTCCATCAATTATTTGAGCAGCTCCCGTCCCGCAAACGGCTACACATGCTTCGCATCCTTCGCATTTTTCTTTGTCCACGTAGAGCATATAAATCCTCCTTTTAATATAACTTTTTAATCTTCGCCCCCTATTTTTCATAGGGGGCGAAGATTTATTTATCCTCAGTTTAATTAAAGCTTAGTTGGGTCTTTTTATCCCAAACTGTTCCGGATTATTTTTTGCAACACCCGCATCGAAAAGTATGTAGGCTGATTTTGCAGTCCAGTTATCCAGGAATTTTATTGCCTCTTGTCCGCTGTAGTCTACGGGTATTAGATAAAGTTTCTTGCAGTAATCCAGCCATCTTTGATCCTTAATGGATTCATCCATGGCTTTCTTTAAAACATCGATAATTTCCTGGGGTGTATCCTTTGCTGCAAAAAGACCAAAATACGGGCCGTAAGGTAAGTACTTGGAAAGCTCTGGGAATATTTTTCCTATTGCCGGGATATCAAGTCCTTCAATAGGCTCATTTGTAAAGGAAGCAAGAATCTTTATCTGTTTAGATTTATGGGCTTCCACCATTGATTGAACCATTTCTATCGTTGCATCCACCTGGCCGCCCATTGCAGCTGTTATCGCAGGTCTTCCACCTTCGTATGGAACGAATGTAAATTTGCAGCCGAGTTCTTTTTCGAGAAGAAGGCCTGAAATATGCGGAACTGTGGCAGGACCAGCGGTACTTATCCTCAATTTACCCGGGTTTTCCTTTGCAAACTTTATAAAATCTTCTACCTTATCAAATTTCGAATTCGGCGGGACTGCCAGTACAGGTATGGCCTGAGCAACTATTTTGACCGGTATAAAGTCTCTTGTGGGGCTCAGATCAATCGTTCCCATCGTCTGCCATGTGGACATGATTTCCGAACCAAAAAAGAGTGTATATCCATCCTTGGGCTGGGACAATACCTGGTTAGCGGCGGTAGCACTTGCGGCTCCCGGCATATTGGTAACACCTATGCCTACGCCCAGCTTTTCCTGAACAATAGGCATAATTCCTCGCGCAATCAAATCGGTAGGTCCACCTGCAGGAAAACCTACTATTACGTTAATAGACCTTTCGGGGTATTTAGGCTTATTCTGCTGTTGCTGGTTTGCCTGCTGCTTTTGACCGCATCCGTATAATATCGATGTTAACAAAACGATAATGAGAAGCAGGGAAATTATTTTTACTCTTTTCATCCCGGAAAACCTCCCAGATTAAATTTTTTTTTTAGGAAAAAACCCTATCATCCTCCCTTCATTATTTAATATAAAGTTTCAATGGGTCTATAGTCGTTCTTAGTAAATTTATCTCCGCTTCCGTAGGTTCCTCCGTAGTTTTTACTCCTTCGGGAATTTCAATTTTTATCCCTGTATTTTCAATTATTTCTTCCACAGAAACTCCGGGATGTATTGAAAGTAGCTTTATTGATTTATTTTCATCAAAACCGAAAACGCAGAGGTTGGTAATGATTGTTATGTTTTCACACATGGGTAGACCGCTTTCTTTTCGGGAATTACCGCCTCTTAGATACCCAACGCTCGTTATATAATCCACATTTTCTACCAATTTCCTTTTATCGTGCTTCATTATAATCAACAATCTCCTGGCCAGGCTTGCAATATCGGCAGCTCCACCGCTCCCATTAATATGTCTTATTCCCTTTTCAGATCTAACCAGGGTGCTGTTTATGTTTCCAAATCTATCAGTCTGCAATCCTCCCAAGAATCCCACATCCACAAGCCCTTTTTGAAGGACGTTTCCTAAGGTTCCAACAAAGCTTGTAAAATACTCGCTTTTATACCATAACCTCGGGTCGGCAATACCAACTCCCATCTCTTCAGCTTCCGGATTAATAACCCCGATCTCGTATATTATATTAAGATTGGGAGCATGGGTATTCTTAGCAAGCAGTGCGGCAATCTGGGGTAAACCTAAACCTACTACCACATTTTCATTATCTTTAATAAGCCTTGCAGCGGTTACAGCCATAAGCTCATTCGTAGTGAAATTAATAGTCATACAAAATCACCCCTCTTAATATCCGTATACCGGATCTGCTAAGATTTCATTGAGACGCCTTATGCCCCCAATTTTTTCTAAGAATTCAACAAAGTCCTTTGTTCCGAATACAAATTCATTTATGAATTTTTCAAATTCATCTTTGTTCTTGTTTATCTCAGCATACTGCATTAAAAACTTCTGATCATAATCATAGAATTTGTAAACCGAAGTGGGGAATGCTCCAAAAGGAACTTCAATCACGGCTGACGTGTACATGCTCGGAATAACCACCTTTTCGGGAAACCTCTTAATGAATTCCGATGATACAATTTTTTCAACGGTTACAAAGAGTTTTTTTGCAGATTTTGCTGTCTCCACATCCCAGTAGGGTCCTTCAATTATCACATTTCCCTTTTCATCCGCATATTGAGCATGTATAACCGCAAAATCAGGTTTTATCGCTTTAAGATATACGTATCTTTCACCATCAAAGAGAGAATTTTCAACCCTTACCGCATCATCGTTTTTTTCCACCAATATCCTCAACATATCGGTTCCCAGTAAAGTCTTTGTGGGGATAAAAGGAATACCCATAGAACCTGCCAGGAATCTCAAGGACATACTCATACCTGTATATTCTCTTACATCCAACTTACCCTTATCTATTGCTTCGTTAATTCTTTCGAGCCTGCCGAATCTATCAAGGGAGCCGCCGCTGTACTCCAATCTTTCCACCAATCCAGCTCCCACCAACAGATCGGTGTCCATTCCCGCAACTATTTGATAAACCCTTAGTTTTCTTTTTTGTTGTCTGATCATTTCCATTACAAAAGCTATGGGATTCCTTGCTATGGCAAAACCGCCAAAAGCAATTACCGCCCCCTCATCGGGTATCTGGCTTACCACTTCAGATAAGCTTTTTACCTTATTATTCAAACAAATCACCTCTTTACTATTTCAGAGGTTGCCATTTTAGCCAATGTAACTTTGCAATTCCCATTTTCGTCTTCTTCTATAGGCAATAATTCCGGTGAAAGCCCGCTATTTAATTCCAAGCAGTACATAAATATATTGGCTAACGGGCAGGAGAGGGGTTTTATATTTGCTTTCTTAAACATATTTTTAATTTCCAGCAAGCTGCAATTTTTGACGATCATCGTCATCGAAATCTCATTTTCACTAATGTCAATATCTTGGCAAAATCCATTTTCGATTAACCATTTTTTTATATTTTCCTTATCCTTAATCTTTTCTCCCAGCTCTCTTTCCGCAAAATCTACGCCTATTCTGGTCAATCTATATCTGGCACCTTTTCCCCTTTCATTCCAGAACTCTTTTTGAACTTCAAATATCAATTCATCCTTGAATTTTTCTAAAAAATTCATAATCGTACCCTCCTTCTTTACTCGGAATAATAGGCTTCGCCGAATTTTTCATTGAATACCAAATCTTTTAGAGGTATCCTTGGGCGCGGATTGGGTATTCTCGAGGGCTTACCAATGGAAAGAATGCTTATTACCTTGTATTCTTCAGGAATTTTAAAATACTCCTTTACTTTCAGCTCATCCCTTATATCGATGCATGGTGCAATTACCCAGCAAGAACCTAAATCCAAGCTGGTTACGGTTAACAATATATTTTCTATCGCAGCTGAAGTGTCGTATGGCAAATCCCAAACATCCTTTTTGCCGATTACAATTAAAATTAGGTCCCCTTCACTTACAAATCCCGATACATCACCGGAAGTCAATTTTTTAAATGCAGCAATTTTCTTTTCCTCATCTTCCAGGGATTTAAACCTTTCCTGCATTTGTTTGCTTAAAAATTCGCCCGTAAATCTCCTTCCGCTTGCATTTTTCGAGATTCTTGCAAGGAATTTTTTACTTTCCTCATCTCTAACAATAATAAATCTCCAGGGCTGAGCATTTTCTCCCGATGGAGCTAACCGCGCACTTTCAAGAATTAACCTCAAATCTTCTTCAGAAATTTTTTCATTGGTATAATTTCTTATGCTTCTCCTGTCGGCAACTACTTGCAAAAAGACATCTTTTTTGGATTCCATTATCTTATCCTCCTTTGGCCTTTTTTTATTTTCATGAAGGGTATCCTAAGGAATATATGCTCTTACCACCTTTGAAGGGACCTTTAATTACCGCTTCTATTAATTCTCTATCCCTTTCGGTAACAAGGTTTATATCGGGCAATTTACCGGGCGGGAATTTTTCGCGAATATCGTTATGTAATTTAATTAAGTAATCTATAATCATCTCAATTCCCTTTTCGGCTTTTTTAGCATCTGCAAGGGTGGGTTTCCCTATTACACCCTGCGGATATAATATTACTTCCAAACCTCCCATACCTATCTGTGCATGTCCCGGAATTGGATATTGATATATATCTCCGCCCTTATCCACATGGCCTTCGGGCATAAAGCCTACAGGAGTGCTGTCTTCCATATCCTCTTTGTTATTCATTTCCGGGAACAACGCCAATGAAAAAGAGGCTTCAACCTCATCGGCATGCCTGAAGGGAGTTTCCCATGGCCCCCCATGAGCTTTGTCCTTTAGTTCCTGGGCAATGACTGTCGGCCAGTTTACCATACAAATTACCGCCGGAACCTGATACATTTTACCGAATTCCTGAATTGCATTCGGAATTATATACTCCTGGCCATGTCCGTTTATCAATATCTGCTTCCTGAACCCCGCATTCCAGTATCCGGCGATTATTGCTCTGAGATAACTAACAAAGGTTACTTCAGGGATTACTATCGTCCCCGGCATGCCCATTTGGTTCCAGGGATGTGAGCCAAACCACACAGGTTGGGACACTGTGCACCCGGTTTCTTTTGCAACCGTTTCGGCGATCCTGGTAACTATAAAGGTATCTTCTCCGTAACACTGGCCTTTTCCATGATATTCGGTGCTACCTATGGGTATAATGATAATATCATTTTCTTTTAACCTTTCTTCCACCTGTCGCCCGGTCATGTTCTGGAAATATATCTTATCAGCTTTATCCATAGATCCTGTGGAAATTTTATATTTCATTCTTACACCTCCAAAAATATAAAAATTTTATATATTTTATTTATTTTGATTTTTGACTATATTGCACCTCCTTTTTAAAATTTAGATAATATCATTTATTAATTCATTTTAAAACAAAATATAAATATTTACTTTAATAAACATTGTCATATGTTATATTTATCTTTAATTATATTCGTTTTTTAATATTCCCATAATTACTTTATAGCAAAAAAAATGCCATCAAAATCAACCTTGATTTTCAAGTAATGTACAAAATTAATAAATATTTTTATTTCATTTTGAAATTTTATAATTTCATATTGAAAATATTGATTAAGGGATTATTTCAATATTTAATCCCTTATGCGTTTCAATAATTAATATTTAGTTCTTTTAACCTTCTCCATAGAGTTGTCGTGCTGATACCCAGTATCTCTGCTGCTTTTTTTCTATTGCCATTAACCTCTTTTAATATTTTTAATATATACTCTTTTTCCATTCTATTTAAGATTCCTTTGTTCATTTTTTCACCAATATTATTAATTCCACTTTCCAAGTATTTTTCCATTGCACCTGATGATGGGTCATATATACATTCTTTATCTATATCTAAAATTTCGCAAACATCCTTTTCATCTATTATATTTTTTTCTACCGTTAACATTAACCTTTCGATAAAATTTTGAAGTTCTCTTATATTCCCCGGCCATGAATAATTTTTAAGAATTTTAATTGCTTCCTCATTAACTTTTTTGGGAACCATTTTATTTTTTGAAGCGTATATACTCAAAAAATATTTAATTAACAAAGGAATGTCTTCCTTCCTTTCTCTTAAAGGCGGTATTTTAATATTTATAACATTCAACCTGTAATATAAATCTTCCCGGAATTTCCCTTCCGATACATATTTTCTTAAATCTTTATTTGTAGCAGCAATTACCCTGACATCTATTGGAATAACCTTATCATCTCCTATCCTGGAAACCTCTTTTTCCTGAATTACCCTTAAAAGATGAGCCTGGAGGTCCAAAGGCATGTCCGCAATTTCATCGAGGAAAATGGTGCCCATATGGGCCAGTTCAAAAAGACCCGGTTTACCTCCTTTTTTCGCACCTGTGAAAGCTCCTTCCGCATAACCAAAAAGTTCACTTTCCAGGAGATTTTTAGGTAATGATGCGCAATTTACCGCAATAAAAGGGCCGTGTTTTCTTAAACTTTCATTATGAATGCTTTGAGCCATTAATTCTTTTCCGGTACCTGACTCCCCCGTAATCAAAATAGTAGTATCATTTTTAGAAATCCTTTTCGCCATTTCAATAATATTTTTCATTCTCTCACTTGTTGCGATAATATCGTTAAAAGTATATTTTGCCACAAAACCCCTGGTATATTGTTCCTTTCTTATTTTCCTCTCTAATTCCTCTATTTTTGAAATATCGTTAAAGGAAATAATACTTCCGATTTTGTTATTATTTTCCATCAAAGGAACATAATTAAAAATTACTTTAGTATTTTTTATTTGATCATATTCCGCAATTACTTGTTCCTTCTTTTTTACCGCATCTATAATTTTTTGCGAACTAATATAATTTAAAACATTTTCTCCCAGCATATCCTCGTAATTTATCATTAAAACCCGTTGAGCCGAAGGGTTAATATATTTAATTTTATCCATTTCATCCAGCAAAATTATTCCATCACTGCTGTGTTCCGCAATTGCCCTTAGCTGCATTCGCTCTTCGTTCAGCTCTACAATTATTTTTGCAATCCTTATTCCTTCCGATATTGCCCTTTTAATAGCTCCGGCACCGCATTCCATTAAAAAACCTTTTAACCCCAAATCTTCAGCTATTTTTACTACAGCTTCACCACCAATGAAATTTTCTACTCCGAACCTTTTATAAAGTTCTAATATTTTTTCCTCGATTTCTTTATGGTGCCTTATTTCGGAAAAATATATTCTGTAATCCAGTAAATTTTCAATTTCAGTAATTCCTTCTATCAGGTTTTTATACCCAATTATCCCAATAACATTATCATCTAATTTTATTTTCGAAATTGTCTTTATCAGGTCATTGGAAGTAAAAGAAATGGGTACAACAGTAACATCCAGCTCTTCTTCTATCATTAAGGCTGTTCCGCCCCTGCTGATTATTACCTTGCATCCTTTGGTCAAAGCCCTTTTTGCCGCTTTTACGCCTTCTTCTAAGTTGCCTTCATAAATTTCAACAATATCACCAAAACCTTTTGAAACCTTCAATGCAAGGTTTGCAACATAAGAATTCGGCGCTATTAAGGCAACCTTTCCTCTCAACCTATACATTTACCTCACCCATCCCGTTCTACTTTTTTAAAATATTAAAATTTTATATATTACTTTAATTCTATAACTTATGCTAATATCCTTTTTGTTATTTATTATTTTAACTTTTCATATAAAATAAGGCCATATTCTTCCTTACTGGAAAAATATGGCTTATTCTATTTAACGAGTGCCAGTATTCCCTTTTCCTCGGCTTTTTTATCCCATAAAATGGCTAAATCTATTACTTCTTCAATTCTTTCTACAGGAATTATATTGGTTCCATCTATTGTTTTAAATATCTCCTGATAATTCTCCTTCGGTATCAAGATTTCTTTTGCACCTGCTTTTATGGCGGCATCTATTTTTGCGGTTACTCCTCCTACCGGTTTAACATTTCCCCTTATAGAAATCTCACCCGTCATGGCTACGGTATTTTTTACCGGCAACCCTCTTATTGAAGAGTATATTGCCGTTGCAACCGCAATTCCTGCGGATGGCCCATCCAACGGAATACCGCCAGGAAAATTTAAGTGGATGTCAAAATCCCTGGGGTCCACCCCCAAATATTTTCGCATTACCGTAAGGCAATTTTCGACCGATCCCCTTGCCGTACCTTTCCTCCTTAATTTATACTCTTCTCCTCCCATTTCTTCTTCTTCCACAATGCCCGTAACTATTATTTTCCCTTCCCCCTTTTGCACCGGAATGGCTGTGGCTTCAATTTCAATAAGTAATCCCAGATTTGGACCGTAAACCGCAAGTCCGTTTACAAGTCCTACCTGAGGAGTTTCGGGAATTTTTTTATCGGGTCTTTGAGTATACTGTCCGCAGTTGATTATCCATTCAACATCTTTTAGATCTATGTTTTTTCTTTTTTCAAGAATTGCAAGGCTTGCTGCCATTTGAACTATGTTCACGGCTTCCCTTCCATTGGTGGCGTATTTTTTTATTAAATCGATAACCTCTTCCTCAATTTCAAAATTTATTTTTTGCACCGCATTTTTTACAATTGTTCCTATATTTTCCGGCGATAGAGGTTTAAAAAATATTTCTACACACCTTGAGCGTATTGCTTGCGGTATTTCGTTAGGGCTTCTGGTGGTAGCTCCCACCAGCCTAAAATCTGCAGGTAATCCGTTTTGAAATATATCGTGGATATAAAGGGGTATATTGGGGTCCTCGCTGTTATAATAAGCGCTTTCTAAAAAAACCTTCCTGTCTTCCAAAACCTTTAATAATTTATTCATTTGAACGGGATGCAATTCTCCTATTTCATCTATAAAAAGTATACCTCCGTGGGCTTTTGTTACTGCGCCGGGTTTGGGCTGAGGGATTCCGGCAATGCCCAAAGGGCCAGCCCCTTGATAAATGGGATCGTGCACCGATCCTATTAAAGGATCGGCTATACCTCTTTCGTCAAACCGGGATATGGTGGCATCAATTTCAACAAATTTTGCATCGGGCCCAAAGGGAGACTCGGGGCATTTCTTTGCTTCTTCCAGCACCAGCCTTGCCGCTGCCGTCTTTCCTATACCCGGGGGGCCGTAAATTATTACATGCTGAGGGTTTGGACCGCACAGGGCTGCTCTTAAGGCTTTCAACCCTTCTTCCTGACCGATAATTTCTTCAAAGGTTGTAGGCCTTGTTTTTTCTGCAAGCGGTTCTGTAAGGGAGATTTCTCTCAGTTTCCTTAATTTTTCCAGCTCTTTTCTCGACTCTCTATCTACGGTGATCCTGCTCCCCTGCTGGCTCTTTAGCAAATTCAAAAAGTAAAGGCCCACTATGACCACAAAAGCAATCTGGATTAAGGTCAAAAAACTTGAAGAGCTATTCAAAAAACCTCACCTCCCTTTCCAGAATCCGGCTTTTAATATTATTAGCAAATAAAAATAAATTTATCCTGGAAAGGATTTCTTAAAGAAAAAACGCAAGCTTTTAAGCTTGCGTTTATGCCGTTACTTCCTTTTTCTTTCCTTTTTTTCTTTCAGATGTTACAAGAATTGGAGGCTCCTTTTTTAATACGACTTCCTTTGTTACAACACATTTGGATATATCCTGTCGGGATGGTATCTCATACATTACATCCATCATAATTTCTTCCATAATTGCCCTTAAGCCCCTTGCACCGGTTTTTCGCTTTAAAGCTTCCTGGGCTATCAAACCGAGGGCTTCATCGGTAAACTCTAATTGAACATTATCCATTTCAAATAATTTTTGATACTGCTTTACCAGAGCGTTTTTTGGTTCCTTTAATATTCTAATCAAAGCTTGCTCATCTAAGGCATCTAAGGTAACGATGATTGGTACCCTACCCACAAATTCCGGAATCATTCCGAACTTAAGAAGGTCTTCCGGCATAATATGGCTTAAAATCTCTCCCCCATTTTTATCTTCTCTACTTCTTATATCCGCACCAAAACCTATCCCTTTTTTCCCCAATCTGTTGGCGATGATTTTTTCTATACCCTCAAAAGCACCGCCGCATATGAAAAGTATATTGGTAGTATCTATTTGAATGAATTCCTGATGAGGGTGTTTTCGTCCTCCTTGCGGAGGAACGCTTGCTATGGTCCCTTCCAGGATTTTTAGTAAAGCTTGCTGTACCCCTTCACCCGAAACATCCCTCGTAATTGAAGGATTTTCAGATTTTCGTGCTATTTTATCTATTTCATCTATATACACTATACCTTTTTCTGCTCTTTCTATATCGTAATCGGCAGCCTGAATGAGTTTCAATAAAATATTTTCCACGTCTTCCCCAACGTAACCAGCTTCGGTAAGGGATGTGGCATCGGCAATGGCAAAAGGCACATTCAAAATCTTTGCAAGGGTCTGTGCAAGTAAAGTTTTACCGCTTCCTGTTGGGCCAAGCATAATTATATTACTTTTTTGAAGTTCCACGTCATCTAACTTTACATTGGAATTTATTCTCTTATAATGATTGTATACTGCAACGGATAATATCCTTTTGGCTTTTTCCTGGCCTATGACATACTGATCCAAAATCTCTTTTATTTGATTGGGCTTTGGTATATCGGTAAAGTCCATTTTATTATCATCGCTGAATTCTTCTTCTATTATTTCGTTGCATAGTTCGATGCATTCATCGCAAATATACACGCCGGGGCCAGCTACCAGCTTTTTTACCTGGTCCTGGGTCTTACCGCAAAAAGAGCATTTTAGCTGCCCCTTTTCGTCGTTAAATTTAAACATTTTATCACCTCGTCACGTTAGCTTTTAACCCTTTTAAATATTACTTCGTCTATAAGCCCGTATTCTTTCGCCTCCTGAGCTGACATAAAATAATCTTTGTCGGTATCTCTTTCAATTTTTTCGATGGGCTGATTGGTATGTTTTGCTAAAATCTCATTTAAAATACCTCTTAAATGCAATATTTCTTTTGCATGAGTTTCAATATCAATGGCCCTACCCTGAACTCCGCCCCAGGGCTGGTGAATCATTATTCTTGAGTTAGGAAGGGCAAACCTCTTTTTGGGAGCACCAGCAGCCAGAAGCACCGCTCCCATACTTGCTGCAAGTCCCATGCACATGGTGCATACATCGGGCTTAATGTACTGCATGGTGTCGTAAATAGCAAGTCCGGCTGTTACAGAACCACCGGGAGAATTAATATATAGATAGATATCCTTATCGGGGTCTTCCGATTCAAGATAGAGAAGTTGAGCTATCACAAGGCTTGCCACGGTATCGTCTATTGGAGTTCCGATAAAAACTATTCTTTCTTTTAAAAGCCTTGAATATATATCGTAAGCCCTTTCCCCTCTATTGGTTTGTTCCACTACAATCGGAACAAGGCTCATAATATTGCCTCCCTTTAATTTTAAATTTTTTATTCAGTTTTTTCTTCTCCCTCTTTATATATACTATCGGCTATTTTTTCTGTTACTTTTGCGTTGTCGATTAAGAATTTAAAAATTTTATCGGTTAATATCCTATCTTTAATATATTCTATGTTTTCCTCTTTTAGAGTTTTTTTATACTCAGCTAAGGATTTGTTAGCTTTTTCCGCGTATTTTTGCAACTCCTGATCCAGTTCTTCTTCGGAAACGGAAATATTCTCAAGTTTTGCTATTTTTTCCAGAACTAATGATGTTTTTATATTTTCAATAGCCCTATCCTGGAATTTATTTTTAAACTCTTCCGGCGTAAGTTTCACCGCTTCAAGGTAATCCTTTAAATCAATACCGCGAAGCCTCAAACTAACGGCGAAATCATAAATCAGCCTTTCTATTTCTCTTTCAATCATCACCTGGGGAATTTCCACCTTAGCTTTTTCCAAAAGCTTCTTTAAAATAGAGCCCTTCAGAGAGCTCTCTTCAAATTCCTTTGCTCTCTCTTCCAGTTTATTCTTTAAATCTTTTTTTAATTCCTCGAGAGTTTCAAATTCACTTACATCTTTTGCAAATTCATCATCGAGAGGCATTAATTCTTTTTCCTTTATTTCCTTTAAAGTAACCTTAAAAGTAGCTTCTTTACCTTTTAAATCTTCCCTGTGATAATTTTCGGGGAAGGTAACGGTAATTTCCCTTGTTTCCTGAGGCATCATACCTATGAGCTTATCCTCAAAACCCGGGATGAAAGTTCTCGAACCAATAGTAAGTGGATAATTCTGGGCATTACCGCCCTCAAAAGGTTCCCCATTGATGAAGCCCTCAAAATCTATAACCGCCAAATCGCCCTCTTTAAGAGGTCTTTCCACATTAATGAAACGCGCATTTTTCTCCTGTAACTCTTTCAATTCTCTTTCCACATCTTCTTCTTTAACATTATATACAATTTTTTCTGCTTCTATTTCTTTATACCCATCTATTTCTACATCAGGCTTCAATGTTACTTTTGCAGTTGCAATTAAGGGTTTATTTTTTTCAATTTGCTCAATTTGAAAATCGGGATGATCAATGGGTTCCAATTTATTTTCTTCTATTCCAATTTTATATGCTTCCGACAATGCGAATTCAGCTGCATCCTCATATAGTACTTCCGGGCCATAATACCTTTCTACAATACTTCTTGGTGCCTTTCCGCGTCTGAAACCGGGCACATTAAATCTTTTAGCATTCTTCTTGAAAGATTTTTCGAGAGCCTTTTCAAATTCTTCCTCGTTTACCTCAATTTTTAGGGTAGCGACATTATTTTCTATTTTTTCCAAATTTACTTTCATTATGCTCCTCCTCACTCTTTCCACTTCCGTTATTGCTTTTTTATTATAACATAAATAAAATTTACAATCTATAAAATACAAAAATAATAAACAAATACCTCGGCATTATACCGAGGTTTCTCATTCCTGTTATGGTGCGGGCGAGAGGATTTGAACCTCCACGGGGTTACCACTAGATCCTAAGTCTAGCGCGTCTGCCAGTTCCGCCACGCCCGCATGGTGAGCCATGGAGGACTCGAACCTCCGACACCCTGATTAAAAGTCAGGTGCTCTACCGCCTGAGCTAATGGCCCAGAAGAAATCTAATTCTACACGCTATATAATTATAATTTAAAATTGGTATTTAGGCAATAGCAAATTTTTATTTTAATTCCTGATTTTATCTTGCGAGCCATCCTCCGTCAACGCATAAAATATGACCATTAATATTCTGAGGCCTTGGAAGCCAGGAATATTGCTGCTCCTGCTACAGCGTTACACCGTTTTTAAAAATTGCAATTTCCCTGAAACCCATTAATTCTGATTTAGTAGGCATACCCGAAGCCACTTTTATTACATATTCTAAAAGCTCTCTCTGCAATGTTTCCATGGTTTCCCCCGAAAGCAATCTACCGGCATCAAAGTCCATCCACATTAATTTTTTCTTATAAATCTCACTATTTGTTGCTATTTTTACCGTAGGAACAACGGTGCCGAGAGGAGTTCCTCGTCCTGTAGTGAAAAGTATTACTTGACAGCCTGCTGCTGCCAGCACAGTCGAGGCTACCATATCGTTTCCCGGACCGCTTAACAAATTTAACCCCTTCTCTTTTATTACATCACCGTATTCCAGGACATCTACAACCGGGCTTTTTCCTCCCTTTTGAGTACATCCTAAGGATTTTTCTTCAAGGGTAGTTATTCCGCCTTTTTTATTACCGGGTGAAGGGTTTTCATAGATGGGCTGGTTGTAGCTCATAAAATACTCTTTGAAATTATTTATAAGGCTTACTATTTTTTCAAATACTTCTTTATTTTTTGCCCTATCCATAAGGATAGTTTCTGCACCGAACATTTCAGGTACTTCTGTGAGTATAGCGCTTCCTCCATAGGCTATTATTTTATCAGAAAAAGCCCCCACCAGGGGATTTGCAGTTATACCTGAAAATCCATCTGATCCTCCACATTTTAAACCTATTACCAGATCCGAAAGGGGGCATTCTTCTCTTTTAAATTGCGATGCGTATTCAATTAGCTCTTTAACAAGTTCAACACCGACCTCGATTTCATCTTCCACTTCCTGAGCAACTAAAAATTTCACTCTATCTTGATCGTAATTCCCCAAGACTTTTTTAAACTCCTCCACGTTGTTATTTTCACACCCTAACCCAAGAACCAATACGCCTCCCGCATTGGGATGATTAACAAGGTCAGCAAGAATTTTTTGTGTATAAAAAAGGTCACTTCCCAGCTGGGAACAGCCGTAGGGGTGTTTAAGTTCGTAAATGCCGTCTATACCTTCAATACCTTCGAATTCCCTGGCAGCACGCTTTGCGATAAGCTCAGCGTTCCTGTTAACGCAACTTACCGTCGGTATTATCCATATTTCGTTTCTAATTCCCACTTTTCCATTTTTTCTGCGGTAACCTTTAAAGGTTATATCACATTTTAGCTGTTCAAATTTGATATTTTTTTCATGATACTCATATTCCAGAATCTCACCCAGATTGGTTTTTAAATTATGAGTATGCACCCATTCGCCGGCCTTAATATCGCATATTGCATGACCAATAGGGAAACCGTATTTTATTATATTCTCGTCTTTTCTTATATCCCTTAAAGCAATCTTATGACCTTTATCGATATCTTCCAAAGCTACAAGGGAGGAAGACCCCGAAGTCAGAGTCTCCCCCTTTTTTACATCTTCCAACGTTACGGCTATATTATCCTCTTCATGAATTTTTATTATTTTCATTTATTTTCTTCCCCCTTTACCAGTCCATGCACGGTTTTCCTTATTCCATCGGCACTTATCTGGTAAAGGTAATTACCTACCTTTTCTGTAAAACCGGGCATATTAGTAAGATCCTCCCCCCACAAATCGATATTACCGAGTACTTCCCTTGCAACTTCAATAGCCGATCCTAAGCTCCCGTCAAATTTTTTCCAGGTGTTTTCGAAGAATTGAAGAACGGGGAGGTCATCCTTCATTATAAATTCTCCTTTTTCCCTGCGTGCTACCATTGATGTGCCTTCTACCCTTCCATCCTTATACACAGCAATAAGTGCTGCCATAGAAAAGGTGAGTTTCTCGGGTAATTTGCCAAATCTTCTATAGTATTCGATTATGGATGGCAGAACCCTCGTCTTGAATTTGGAAGAAGAATTTAAAAGTATGCTGATAAGGTAATGTTTTATGAATGGATTGCGGAATCGCTCTATAACCGAATCAGCAAAATCTGTCAGCATCTTCTTGTCTAAGTCAATTGAAGGTATTATTTCATCGTAAATGATATTTCTGACGTACTCACCCATTACATCATGGTCCATCATTTCACCGACGGTTTCAAGCCCATAAAGGAAGGCTGCCGGAACCGAAGATGTATGGGCACCGTTTAAAATCCTTACCTTGCGGGTCCTGTAAGGCGTCATGTCTTCGGTCCATATAACGTTAAGCCCTACTTTTGTAAAGGGAAGTTTTTCAGAAAGCTCTCTGGGTCCCTCTATCACCCAGAGGTGGAATAATTCTCCGGTATCCAAAAGCTCGTCTTCGTACCCAAGCTTTGATATAATTTCTGTTACCTCATCCTTTGGATATCCGGTTACCACACGGTCTACCAGAGTATTTAAGAAAATATTGTTTTCTTCAACCCACTTTATAAAATCTCCAGGTAAATTCCAATCTTTTGAAAGTTGTAGAACAATTTTTCTTAAATTGTCACCGTTTCTATCAATAAGCTCACAAGGTATAATTACCATCCCTTTTGCTGGATCTCCGCTAAAATGTTTATACCTGTGGAATAGATAAGCCACCAGTTTTCCCGGGAAAGACACAGGAGGCATTTTATCCAGGCTATCGTTTTTATCGTAATATATTCCCGCTTCGGTGGTATTGGATATTACAAACTCGATATTGGGGTCCTCCGCACACCTTAAAAATTCTTCCCATTGAGTGTAAGGATTAATACCCCTGCTTACCGAACTAATTATTTCCTTTACCTCTGTGGGCACTCCATCTTTCAGACCTCTAAGTATTAATGTGTAAAGTCCGTCCTGTTGATTTAATTTTTCTACAAGCCCTTCAGCTATTGGTTGAACAACTACAACCCGACCGTTAAACAAATTTGCTTTATTCATTTGATGAAACATCCAATCAACAAATGCCCTTAAAAAATTGCCCTCTCCGAATTGAATTACCTTTTCAGGTAGTTCTTCAGGAAAATCCTGAACCTCTAAATCCGAAGGAAATGTGAAATTTCCCTTCAGTAATTCTTTGTTTAGCTTCACCATATTACATTCCTCCCAAAACAACTTAGTTGATTTTCATAGCACCCACTAACTTCGGGTCATCTTTGGGAGTCAACTTTCTACCGTAAGGGCCTGCCATTATCCAGAGATAATAAACTTTAAATCCCGGTGCTGCTGCTACCGGGTGATAACCTTCCTTTATTACTACCGTGTCCCCATCCTTAACCAGGAAGGACTCCCTTAGCGTTAAATCATCGTTATAGATTACCTGGACGCCGAAGCCCTCCTTAGGATATACTTTGAAATAATAGATTTCCTCCATCTCTGTTTCCACAGGTGGATCGTATTTATCGTGCTTGTGAGATGGATAACTCGACCATTGCCCCGGATATGAAAAGGTTTCGCCAACTAAGATGCGATCAACTCTACCCTCCGCTTTTTCAACGATAATATCGTGAACTTCCCTTTTATAGCCATCATTTCCCCGGAAATTCACTATTACATCCTCCGGCTTTACCACAAAGGGTTGGTACTGCTTTTCAGCAATAGCTGAAACAATAGCAATTTCAGCATTCTTGCCATCGGATTCCTCTATTTCATAAACGCTGTTAATTGGGATATATACTGCTGTGGCTTTACCTGAAAAAACGTTTTCCCTTCCTCCCAGACCTTTAAATAATTGTCCTCCCACCTTTACATCGCACTTTCCGGATAAAATTACCAGAACCTTTTCTTCCTTGCCGGTTTTATCAATATAGCTTTCTTTTTTTTCCAGATTCAAAATTCCCAACCCTACATATTTTGTATCCTCACCTGCTTTGACCACTTCTTTGTATCCTTCATGTTTTGAAGAAGGAAAAAAAATAGACAATTAAACTCCCTCCATTAAAAAATTTAGATTAATATATTTATTAATTTCCATCATCTTATTAAGATATCGGGTCTTTTAATTAAAAATTCTCCACGGTTTACCTCTTTTGTAGGGAAATTAGCCGAAACCGTTAAAATTTCAGGTCTTCCATTTTTTACTATAATTGTATCTTCAGATTTAACTCCCGTAATAGTAGGATTCCAGGCATAAACCTGTCCTTCCTTTACAATTTCTTCACTGTACGGAGTAGCCCGAAATTCTCTTGATTTATAACCTGCAAGACCTCCCTGATGATGTTTTTTCCATTCCTCGGGATAACCTGCAGTTTCATAAGCTTTTTGCCCGTTTTTGAAAATCTCTTTTATTTTTACCCCCGGCAATGTCCTTCCTATAAAAGAAGCATCTACAAAAATAACAGCTTCATGCCTTTTTTTTAATTCTTCAGTAATTTTACCAAAATGTACCAATCTTGTTGCGGATGCAATAAGTCCATGTTTTTCCCCCGATATTGAGATTAAAGCGTATTTTTCTAATTTCTTATCCGTAGGAAGGGGGTGTCGGTATTTAAAAGCCCTATCATCAACGGCTACAAGGTTAACCGCTGGATATACATCGTATTCGGAAGCAACCACCTTTATTAATCTCTCTATATCCTTTTCGGTATCTCCGGGCTTAATTGTATAGGCCACCTTCTCCAAAATATTGGCAACACTTTTTGCAGTATCCGAGAACCTCTCTAATTCCTCAGGCAAAAGCTCCCATCTAAGTCTTGCAAACCTGTCATCTATTGCTGCATCTGTAAATATTTTTTTACCCTTAAATAATTTCTCGACAATTTTCTTGGGCTGTAAACTCTCCCACCATGAATACTCAATCTTTTCTATTTTAATTCCTTGAAGTTCTTCTTCAATAAGCCTATCGGCTTCAATATTATTTGCTATTAAATAAGCCGAATCCCTGGTAATCAAAAGCTCCGCACATGATTTTTCAGTAATTCTATTAACATAAGGTCTTGCGCCTGTGAGCCATATAAAATTCGCCTGGGTGGTAATCAATATTCCATCAATTTCTTCTCTAATCATAAAACCTCTGATTTTTGAAAGTTTTGCTTCGTATTCCCTTGTATTCCAAGCCAAAAGATCACCCTCTTAAACGTTTATTTACCCATTAGGAGATTTGGCATAAACATTACTATTTGCGGAATATAAGTGATTAGCATTAATACAGCTATCATTGTAAGATAAAAAGGCACCATAGTCCTGGATAATTTTTCAATAGAGATGTTCCCTATAGCACATCCCACGAATAAAGTACTCCCCACAGGCGGTGTTAAAAGGCCTATTGCAAGATTTAGCATCATTATAATCCCAAAATGCACCGGATCTACTCCGATTTGAACAGCTACCGGTAGTAATATAGGTGTTGTAATCAATATCAACGGGGCCATATCCATAATACATCCCAGTAAAAGCAATAAAATGTTAATTATAAATAAAATCACATATTTATTGTTGGAAATTGATAAAAGGGCTTTGGTCGCCAGGGCAGGGACCTTTAAATAAGCCAGCATCCACCCAAAAGCATTAGATGTAGCAATTAGAGCCATTACTATCGCAAGGGTTTTCAAACTTTTCATCAAGATATATCCCATTTTCGTTAAAGGTATATCTCTGTATACAAAAAATGTAATAAAAAACGCATATACGGCTGCTACTGCAGCTGCTTCCGTTGCTGTGTAAAAACCAGTGATTACGCCCCCAACCACTATGACCGCTGTAAAAAGTCCGAGAGCCGCATCCTTAGTAGCTGCTAATGCATCTCTCAACGACACCGGTTCCCCTGCAGGATACCCTCTTTTAACCGCGATAATGTATGAAAGGAGCATAAGGGCAAGCCCCAGTACAATACCCGGTATCATTCCAGCAAGAAACAATCTGCCTACCGACACACCACCGGCAACTAAGGAGTATATAATCATATTATGGCTTGGGGGTATCAAAATCCCCTGGGTAGATCCAGTAATCGTTACCGCCACGGAGTAATCCACATCATATCCTTTTTTCTTCATCATAGGGATTAATATCGAACCAATAGAAGAAGTATCGGCTACCGATGACCCGGAAATTCCACCAAAGAACATACTCGCCAGCACATTAACCAGAGCCAGGCCACCTCTAATTCTACCGACTATCACGTTTGAAAAGTTAATGAGCCTCTGAGATATGCCCCCTTCACCCATAATTTCTCCTGCAAGAATAAAAAATGGTATGGCCAGGAGCGAAAAGGAATTAATACCTCTTACCATTGCTTGTGCTAACATAGCCAAAGGTATGTTAAGGTATGCTGCAGTTATTACAGCAGAAATTCCCAAAGAAAAAGCTATAGGCACTCTTATTAGTATCAGGGCAGCAAAGCTTCCAATAAGTAACGTTATCGCTGGTGTGTTCACCGGGTGGCCTCCTTTCCATATATTTCTTTAATAAAGGATGAGACTAAGTAATAAATAATAGCAAAACCCGATATGGGTACCACCGCATATAAAAATGCCGAATTTATTTTAAGACCGGGCATGTAGTTGCCTGTAGCTACCTGGCTCATTCTAATGCCTTCTTTTATCATAAATATAGAAAAACCAAGAATTAAAATTTTACCAATCCAATTTAATATGTTTTTTAATTTATCCGATAAAAATTGATCTAAAATCGTAATGCTCAAGTGAAGATTATCCCTCACTCCAATAGCCATGCTTAAAAATCCAAACCAAACCATACAGAGCAGCGAAGCTTCTTCACCCCATGCAGGGGTTTTATGAAGAAAATACCTGGAAAATACTACCCAGCTAACGATAACGGTCATTAAAACTAAAAGACTCATACTTAATACCTCAATGATATAATTAATAAACCTATCCAGCTTTTTAAGCACCTACTCCCCTCCCCTGTCTTGCTCGAACGGGAGGGAAATTCCCCTCCCGCTTTTTTAAATTCTTATTTTGCAGCTTTGATCCTTTCAATCAAATCTTTGTAATCAGCGCCAAATTTATCATACAATGGTTTTACGGCATCCTGCCAGGGTTTCAAATCCGTTACTTCGGTTATTACATTTCCTTTTGCTTTAACAGCTTCTATAGCCTTTTTCTCGTATTCTTTCCAGGCTTTCCTTTGAACTTCTTCCGAAGCTCTCGCAGCTTCCTTGATTATCTTTTTATCTTCATCGCTTAATTTATCCCATACCACTTTGGAAGCTATTAAAACCTCAGGAGTTCTTGTATGATAATCCAATGTATAATATTTTGCAACTTCATAATGAGATGTGGAATAATAACTTGGCCAGTTATTTTCTGCTCCATCAATTACTCCCGTTTGTAATGCACTGTATACTTCTCCATAGGGCATTGGGGTTGCGGAAGCGCCTAAAGCTTCTACAAGAGATATCATAAGTTCTGATTGCTGCACCCTGATTTTTAAACCTTTTAAATCTGCTGGAGTTTTTACTTCTCGTTTGCTGTTATAAAAACTCCTGGCTCCCGAATCATAGTAGGCAAGACCTATCATCTTTGCATCTTTAAGCGTATCCAAAATTTCCTCCCCAATTGGTCCATCTAACACCTTCCAAAGATGTTCTTCATTGTCAAATAAATATGGAAGTGAAAGAACCCTCAAGGGCTTAGCAAAATCAGATAAGGGCTGTGCATTCACCCTCGCAAAATCTATTCCACCCATTTGTATTGCTTCAATTACACTTTTCTCGTCACCAAGCTGTCCACCGGCATAAACTTCAATCTTTATCCTTCCATTGGTTTTCTCTTCGACTATCCTGGCAAATTCTTTATCTCCGATAGTTGTGGGATAGTCTTCCGGTTGGTTTTCCGCAAGCCTGAAAACCATTTGAGGCTTATTTTGCTCTTGAGTTTGTTGATTGGCTGAATTACCCGTTTTTTGTCCACAACCAGCGAAAACAAAAACTAATAAAGTGAGGCAAAGTAAGACAACAATCTTCTTAGAAAAAAAGCGTGACATTTACAAAACCTCCTTTAAATTTTAATTTAGTGAAGAAAATAGAAAGATGATCGCAATAAAAATTTATTACTTATTTCATCACCTCCTTAAATTCCTTCACTTTGGATTTTTTTCCCTTTTGACTGTATAAAATCTACAATATCCGAATTAGATCTAAAAAGTTCTCTTAAAGCCAGTGCACAGGCTCCGATTACTCCGGAATTTTTCCCCAAGGAGGATACTTTTATGGATGTGGAAATTGCTATTTCTGGAAAAGCATGAGAATAAACCGTTTCCTTTATTACATCCATAAAAATTTCTACCACCTTTGACATCTTGCCGCCAATAAAAACGGTTTCCGGATTATAAAAGTTCACAATATTAGCTATTGCAAGGCCAACGTATTTTGCCATTTGCTTTAAAAGATCATGAGCGTAGGATCCCTCTATCATTGCACAATTTAAGATATCATTGGTTCCAACTTTACCCTTTTTTTCCCATATTTCCTTTAACGGATCATCGCTCTTAATAAGGGGAAGCTCGGAATTTACCCTTCGTAATATTGCAGGAATACCGCATATACTCTCAAGACAACCTCGATTTCCGCAATTGCATAACGGGCCATTTTCCATTATCACCATATGTCCTATTTCACCCGCATGACCCTGAAACCCCTGTAAAATGCGGTCCTCTAAAATTATGCCTGCACTAATACCTTCTCCGAGATTGATATATACAAGGTCTTTGTAAGATATCGCCCCCCCAAACCACCTTTCTGCAAGAGCTGAAGCATTAGAGTTATTTTCAACAAATACAGGCAAACCAATTTGTTTTTCAATAACTTCTCTTATTGGAAAATTATTCCATTTTGGTCCTAAGTTTACCGATCGTTTCACTATGCCCTCCTTTACGTTTAAAAGTCCCGGGAAAGCAATGCCTATACCCAAAAAAGTTTTCCCTTCGGATAAATCCCTTTCAATAATACTTTTTAAGGAGTTGATTAGCATGGGAATTCCCTCTTCGGGATCGGTCATATCTATTTCAACCGAACTAATTTCGCCGGGAACATTTTTTAAATCTCCAATCCCTATGGAAGTTTCAAATCGTGTTACTTCGATGCCGAGAACATACCCCGCTTCCGGATTAAACTTAATTTTTACCGGCCTTCGCCCCCCGCGAGATTTTGCCAGCCCCACTTCTTTTACAAGGCCAATTTCTAACAGTTCACGGATTATCCCGGTTATAGCAGGCGGTGTTAGGCCCGTTTTTTCCGCCAGCTCGTATCTCGAAATTACTTCATGCTGTTTAATAATGTTCAGAACTGTCATTCTATTTATTTTTTTAACGTATTTACTATTTCCCGGTATTTTTGACATGGTAATCACCCTTTATTGCAGTATTTGAAGACATTTTTATATAAATTATAGATACTTTTTTAACTTAATTAATTAACTATTGTAATATTCGATAAAACTTTTTAAAATCCTCTTTTTCTTTTAACAAAATTTTAATGGTTTAATATTAAATGAAGGTCGTAAAAAATTCATTTAAAAAAAATAAAACCACCTTTCGCAATAAAGCGATCGGTGGTTAAAATTTTTTCTGACATGGCTGGGGCGGCAGGATTCGAACCTACGATGCAGGATCCAAAGTCCCGTGCCTTACCGCTTGGCTACGCCCCAGTATTTAAAATGGGGTGGATAGTGGGACTTGAACCCACGACTTCCAGAGCCACAATCTGGCGTTCTGACCAGCTGAACTATATCCACCACAAAATGGCGCGCCCGAGGGGATTCGAACCTCTGACCCACGGATTAGAAGTCCGTTGCTCTATCCTGCTGAGCTACGGGCGCATTATTAATTTGGAGCGGGAAACGGGAATCGAACCCGCGACACCCAGCTTGGAAGGCTGGTGCTCTGCCAACTGAGCTATTCCCGCATAATTATGGTCGAGGCAGAGGGACTTGAACCCCCGACCCCATGGTCCCAAACCATGTGCGCTACCAACTGCGCTATGCCTCGAAGCCTTAAGGACAATGTATAGTATACAATAATTTTTTTTTTGAGTCAAGATACTACAAACCATCAATAAAATAAATTTTAGCTTTGACGATATATTTTTAGATCTCTATAATTTTTGATGTAATCTCTTCCCCTTGAATTTCTAACATACCGCAGGAAGGAGAAAATCCCCCTCTCGGCAAAGCGGGACTTCCGGGGTTTAAAAAAACAATATCGTCAATTTTTATATTTAACGTCTTGTGGGTATGTCCAAACACCACAGCATCTACTTTTAATTCTTTTGCCTTTTTTATTAGCATACCCAGATCTTCTTTAATATGAAAGTAATGTCCGTGAGTCAAAAAAATGCTTTTGTTTTGCAGTTTCAAAACTTTCTCGAATTCTCCTTCGGAAGTATAATATGAATCGCAGTTCCCCAAAACCCCTATAACTTCCTTTCCAAAAATTGCTTTTATGTACTCTACATCTTGATATAAATCTCCCGCGTGAAGTATTATATCCGAATCCTTTAGTTTATCCACAGCTTTTTCGATAGATTTAATATTTCCATGAGTATCACTTAATACCCCAATTCGCAAAGTATGTGCCCCCTTAATTTCTCAAGAGCATTACCTCTATGACTTATTTTATTTTTCTCTTCTTCATCCAGTTCAGCCAGGGTTTTACCTAATTCGGGTACATAAAAAACAGGATCATAACCAAATCCTTTGCTGCCGCAAGGGGTCAAAGTAATATAGCCTTTCAGTATTCCTTTTTCCGTAAAACATCTGCCATCAGGTAAAGCAAAACATAAACAGCACACAAATTGAGCCATTCTTTTCTCAAAAGGTATTCCTTCCAGTTCAAAAAGCAGCTTTTTTATATTTTCCTCCGATGTGGCATTTTCTCCAGCATACCTTGCTGTAAAAATACCCGGTCTTCCGTTAAGAGCCTCTACTTCCAGCCCTGAGTCGTCTCCAAGAGATGGTAATCCCGTCTTTCTGGCGGTCTCAAGAGCTTTTAACATTGCGTTTTCTTCGAAGGAGCTTCCCCTCTCATCAATTATAATACCGGGGAAATCCATTAAAGAAAGCAATTGCAAAGGCAAATCGGATAGCATTTTTTTAAATTCCTTAAATTTTCCCTTATTCGATGTAGCGATTACAAGCTTCATTTATTTTCAACCTCTTTATTTTCTATCTCGTTTAAAAGATCTTTTAACACATTTTTTTGTACCAATATAAGCTCATCTATTCCTTTTTTTGCCATATCCAAAAGTTGGTTTAAATCTTCTCTGGTAAACGGAAATGCTTCGCCCGTCCCCTGTATTTCCACAAACTGACCTTTTTCTGTCATAACAACATTCATATCTACCTGAGCCCTGGAATCTTCATCAAACTTCAAATCTAAAAGCTTCTCTCCTTCTACAATTCCTACACTTACTGCAGCTACAAAACTATCCACGGGGATAGAATTTATCATTTTCCTATCTTTTAAATGTTTCAAAGCATCCACAAGCGCAACAAAGGCTCCGGTTATTGAGGCAGTTCTGGTACCTCCATCCGCTTGAATAACATCGCAGTCAATCCAGATGGTCCTTTCTCCTAAGTCGTTTAAATTTACTACCGACCTTAGGGCTCTGCCTATTAGCCTCTGGATCTCCATCGTTCTTCCACTGGGCTTCAAGGTTTCTCTAACATTTCTAATTTCCGTAGCCCTTGGCAGCATCGAATATTCTGCTGTAATCCACCCTTGTCCCTTTCCTCGCAAAAAAGGAGGCACCTTATCATCCACCGTAGCAGTGCAAATGACCCTGGTATCACCGCATTCTATCAAAACAGATCCTTCAGCGTATTTGTTGTAATGACGAACAATTTTGACCGGTCTTATTTCATTATTCTTTCTGCCATCGGTTCTTACCAATATTACCCTTCCCTTCTCATGGTTATTATATTATTTTATATGCTTTCTGGATTTACATAAAGCGGTTTTAATATGGGAGTGTCCAAAACCGTGCCTTCTGAAAGCACCGTTTTCTCTCCCTCTACCTGGATTGTGACTCTATCCACCCCTTTAAAGGAAGTAAGGGTCAATACTATGGAATTAACCACCGCTTGTTCGTTTTCCAATCCCCCTCCGAAATTTTCAAGTTCCTTAGAAAAATTCGCTATAACTTCGCTGTCTTTCTTTTCAACGCTCAAAACCTTTGTATCCCTTGGTATAACCGATGATAACCCCATTTCAGGTTTTGGGCCTTTTATCAATTCTTGAAGAGCTGTCTTTAATAAATCATTTGAATTTTTTACATACCTTGTTACCGGGACGAAGTAACTAAAGGTGCCTTCTTTATTTGTTCCTCTAAAATACAGGGTAACTTTTTGCATGTTATTTATATTTTGCCCTTCCGATTCAAGATTAATATTTTCTCTTTGAAGCGGAGCATCTAATTTTGTTCCAAATGTACTCTTCTTTATACTTTTCCCTTCCACCATTAATTCCACTTTATTTATTGTGGGAAATTCGGTCAGGGTATAAACCAGAGAAAGTAAGGCAATTTTCTCTCCCATCTTATCCTTGAAATTTAAAAATTCTTTACTGAAATCCACCCTTGCCACACCGTCTTTTATGGTCATCCCCAGGATCCTCGTATTTTCAGGCAGAGTGGGTTTTAACCCCTTACCGGAAAGCTGCATCCTTATTTCTTCTCTGTCAATAAGATTTTCAATTGCAGCTTTGGCTATGCCCTCTACCCTTGGAATACTTTTGGTAACGGGAACCAGTAAGTTATTCTCGTTGACATAGTATAATACGGTTTTCCTTAAGTCCTCACTCTTCCCCTGGATTGCTTCCTCTTTATTGCTATCTTCCTTTTTAAAAAAAGTTAATATATTGCATCCCGTCAAACTGACTATCAAAAGGAAAATCAAAAGCCCTGCAATGAGTTTTTTAGGCATAAATCTACCTCCTCCAAAATATATCTAATTTTATATATATTTTGGAGAAGGATAAATATGATTTATTTATTCTGTTTAAAATAACCACCCTTTGCCGATTTGGTATCGAGAACCGTTATAAAAGCTGTATCGTCTTCTTCCTCGATCAGAGAAATTAATTTGGGCAGGTCTTTTCTTGCAGTGGAAATCATTAAAACCTCTCTAATCCCCTCTTTCCCCATACCATTTAGTGTTGTTACGCCGAATCCGCAGTTTCGTATTTTTTCACATAACCGTGACCTTTGAGTTATCACCTGAACAGTAGTGTATCCTAACGCTAATTTTTCTTCAATAAAACTGCCCACAAAATTTCCGGTGGCAAAGCCCAAAGCATAGGAAAGCAGATTTAAAGGATTATTTAACTTTCCTACCACCTGTGTTAATGCAGTTATGTAAATAATTACTTCAAAAAATCCGATGATTGCAGCCTGTAACCTATGACCTTTTACAATCATTATGGTCCTGATAGTAGCGAGGGAAACGTCTGCCACCCGGGCAAAAAATATAAATAAGTACCCTGCAATTGGTGACATTATAAGACCCCCCTTACTTAATCACAAGTATAATATCAAACCTCCTCTTGTCTGTCAATAAACTAAAAATTTGAGGATGCCTTTAAATATACCCTCCGCAGCTTTCTGCCTGAAATTTGGGTCCATCAAAAGGGAAAGGTCATTTGGGTTACTCATAAATGCGACTTCAATAATGCAGGAAGGCATATTTGTCTCTCTTATTACCACTAAAGCCGTCCTTTCAACAATGCCAAGATCTTTCAGGCCCAGAGCTTCCACCAAACTTTTTTGAATTACCTCTGCAAACCTCTTTTTTTCCATAGTAGGAAAGTACAGGGTCTGTATTCCCGAAGTCAGAGGGTTCAAACTGGAATTACAGTGGATACTTACGAACAAATCGGCATTTATTTCATTTGCCATACCAGCACGAGCGTACAAATTAACATATATATCACTTTCTCTCGTCATCAGTACTTTTGCGCCATTATCCTCCAATACCTTTTTTAATCTTAAAGCTATATCAAGATTTATATCTTTTTCATAAACACCCTGATATACGGCTCCGGGGTCATTCCCTCCATGTCCCGGGTCAATCACAATCGTTTTTCCAAAAAGTGATAAAGAAGAAAATTCAATAATGATTTTATTATCCAAAGTTAATATATTATGCTGAAGACCGTAATCACCCTTATAAATCCTCGCTTTAAGTTTATTGTTATTTACATCTTCCTCAAAAATTACGTTTCCTTTCATTCCGTTAAAAAAGGTAAAATCCTGTGTTTTTCCCCTGTATATTAAGTCGGTTTTATCCATTTCGATTACTAAGGTATTTCTTAAAACATCCTCATTTATAGAATATGCAGTTGTTTTATCGAGCCCAAAAATAACTTGAGTTTTTCCATCTTTGTTTTCTATGCTGACATCTAATAACTTTGCATTGTTTCTAAACTCTACAACCAGTCCTTCTTCCTCTTTTTTCACAAGGAAATTAAAGTCTCCTTTCATATCGAAAACTATTCTCGTTATATCCGGGTTTATGGAAAACTGGCTGGATCTAACGCTTGTTACAAAATTATCACCATCAATCCTGGGAATGTGGAAGGCCGGACGAGAATTATAAAGGTCCACCACCAGCCTGTAATCATTACTGTTTACCGACCCAAGGGTAAAGTATTTAAATTCAATGTTAGCCGGCACTTTAACAGTGAATTTTGAGCTTTCCGTACTTTTTGCGTACTCCAGTCCGTCAATTACAGTAAAAAACTTTAATTTTAATACGCCATCTTTTTCAAAGTATTCATTTAAAAACCCTTCTTTTTTTTCAAGAATAAGACGGATTCCTGCATCCGTGAAAGATATTTGTGCGTCTTTCAAAAACTTGCCGTTATATACATAAAAATTTTGATTTTCCTTAACCTTTGCGGTTAAATCCAGAATAATCGAATTTTCCTTTTCCTGAATTGAATATTCCGGAGGATTTTCCGCTTCAATATTTAAAACCCCTTCATTTTCGTCCCAGTAAATATTTTTTATCTCGTTGTTCTTTTTGTATATCCTGACAATCCTGTTTTGTCCATCCCAGATAACCTTTGCTTCAAAATTTTCCGCTATAAATCTTAACGGAACAAAAACTCTGTTACTTATTATCATTGGCGGAATTTGTAACTTTGTTTTTTTGCCACCCACATAAGCGTATAAATCGTTAACTTTTAAAATTATTGTGTTGTTTTTAAAAGAAAGGGTAATCTTTTTTGAAACGCTCTCGTAGTTTACCTTAGCTCCTAAATTTTCAGAAATCACCCTTAACGGAACCATTGTAGTATCTTTGTAAATAAACGGCATTACATCAGAAATCACCTTTTTATCATCAATAAAGACTTCTATTGAATTTTTAGACGGAGCTGCAAAAATTGGAGCTTTAATTAAAATAAATAACGCTAAGAGAATTATTACGATTTTTTTCGTCAATTTACTACCTCCTCAAAACCTTTTTAAAAATAAAATTCTATTTTTATTCCAATAAATCCTTTTAAAAACCAATTTTTAAAGTAAATGTAAATTTGATGTAATAAAAACAAAAATAAATAAAATTAAAAAATAAAAACCGGTTTAAACCGGTTTTTATTTTTTAATTTACGGAAGTTTTTTTATTATTTTTTCTTTTACTTCAAACCTCTTGCTCTTTTGTTTAATTAGCCTTTCCATTAGTTTATTTTCATTTATTTTATAACTTAAAGTAAATAAACTATCTATTAGATGTACATTTTCCACCATAATATGTGGTGGCACTTTAATCTCAATTGGTGCAAAATTCCAAATACCCTTTATTATAGTACCGCTCAATACATCAGCTACCTGCTGGGCATTTTCTTTCGGAACTGCTATTATCGCAATATCCACATTGTTTTCATTAATAACATAGGATAATTCCTCTAAATCATATACCGGAACTCCGTGAATTCTTAGCCCTGTCAATCTCGGGTTTATATCGAACATGGCAATTATTTTGAATCCGTGAGACTCAAAATCCTTATAATTTGCCAGTGCCTGTCCCAAATTACCTGCGCCGATTATAACCATCTTGTGTTCCGTATGCAGTCCCAAAATTTTTGCTACTTCATTGTATAATTGTTCCACATTATATCCATAACCCTGCTGTCCAAATTCTCCAAAATTATTCAAGTCCTGTCTTACCTGTGATGCAGTAAAACCCAGCATCTGCCCCAGTTCCTGGGAAGAAACTTTTTCCACATTATTTCTCAAAAGTTCCCCCAAGCATTTATGGTATTTGGGAAGTCTTCTTATAACGGCAAGGGAAATTTTCTTGATTTCTTCTTCCGCCATAATATCACCCAAAATTCTTATTTGCATTTGTTTTTGATATTATCATAAATTATTGATATTGTCAAAAATTTATTTTAATCATTGTTGAAATAAATTTTAAAAAAGGGGATTTCTCCCCTTATAAAATTTCACTATTTAAGCATTTTTTATTTTTTCTATTTCCTCTGCATATCTTGCTTCCCCGAACAACTTGTGCATCACATATACCACACCGAAGAATAGGGCTACGGTAATAACCCAAACCACAAAAGCATTTTTATAAAAACCTAAGATTAGAAAGCCAACAGCAGAACTTATTGCAGCGGTAAGCGCATATGGAAGCTGAGTATTTACGTGTTCTATATGAGGACAGGCTCCCCCGGTAGAAGACATTATTGTCGTATCGGAAATAGGAGAGCAGTGATCACCAAAAACACCACCGGATAAAACAGCAGCAATTACGGGGAGTAAATCAATTTTCATAGCAACTGCCAAAGGAACTACTATGGGGATCATTATTGCCCAGGTACCCCAGGATGTGCCCGTAGAAAAAGCTATAAATGCCGAAAGCACGAAAATAGTAAATGGGACAGCCCACGCAGGGAAGGTTTCCGACATAATACTTGAAACGTAAATACCTGTCCCCACTTCCTTACATATCGAACCAATGGTCCAGGCGAGCGAAAGAATGAAAAGAGCTACCATCATGGATTTTGCTCCTTGAATTACTGCTTCCATTGAATCCTTTAACCGGACAACTCCCCTAACCGAATAAAACACTGCGGTTAACAGCAATGTCAGCGAAGCACCCCATACAAGTGCAGTGGCAGAATCGCTGTTCATGACAGCGGTGAAAAATCCAGCTTTTCCATCAAAAAACCCACCGCTATAAGCCATGCATAATACTATTATTACAATCAGCCCCAATAGTGGTGCTACCATATCTATAGCAGAACCCTTTTCCGATTTTTCCAGGTTTTCAAACTCATCACCGGGCGGATTTTTCATGATCGAAGTGTCCCATAACCCGAGACCAGCAAGGGCTCTGTATTCGGACCTTGCCATGGGGCCGTACTCCAGATCGGTAAAAGAGGTCATAAGCACCATAAGAACAATAAGCCATGGATAAAAGTCATAGGGGATCATCTGCACGTATACCGTGTACGGATTGAGGTTAAGTTTAAACTGATCAAAAAGCGGAACCAGCAACGAAGCTACATAAGCCACCCATGTGGATATAGGTACCAGTGTACATACAGGAGCTGCAGTGGAATCTATTATAAAAGACAATTTGGCCCGGGAAACTTTGAATCTATCGGTTACCGGCCTTAAAGCGGTACCTACCGTCATGCAGTTGAAGTAGTCATCCATAAAAATTAATACCCCGAGGCACCAGGTAATAAATAAAGCTACACTCCTGCTTTTTATATGTTTTTCTGCCCATTTCCCAAAGGCTTGCGGACCGTTTGCCCTGGAAACCATACCTACCAGAGAGCCCAATAATGCGGTAAACAGTAATACCCTGAAATTCCACGATGGATCTCCGGCGGTATTAATAATGGTTTCCATTGCTTTCTTAAATGCTTCCCATATATTACCGCCTGTTAAAATTAAAGCACCGCTCATTATGCCTATAATTAAAGAACTCAACACCTCTTTTGTAATTATGGCAAGGCTTATAGCCAGCACTGGAGGTAAAAGAGATAATGCACCGTAATGTGCGGGTTTTTCTTCTTTCTGGCCCTCATCAGCCATAATAGGTAAAGTAAAAGCCAGTAAAAGTAAGATTATTAGTAAAATAATAATTCCTTTTTTTGTCAAGATTGATCCTCCCTTCAAAATAGTAAGTTATATATTATTTTAAAAATCTTTTAACACCTCCTTGGACAATATAATAGTAAACCATTTTTTAAAAAAGCAAATTTTATGCCATTTTATAACTTTGTTACAATTTTTACAATTCGTAGTTTATACAGCCGCGAAAATTAAAAAATTTTATCGTATGCCCATTTTTTTGCTTATTGCCAAATGTTATGCATTTATTTTATCAATTTATTTTAGTTTTGACAATATCAATTAATATATAAAAAAAACGCCCAATTCAGGGCGTTTTTGATATTTATATTATCAAATATTTTTAAAATAAAATTATTTCTTAAATAAAATGGTGGACGTGACGAGACTTGAACTCGTGACCCCCACAATGCCATTGTGGTGCTCTCCCAACTGAGCTACACGCCCACTGCTTTATAAGAATAGCATATAAAGCGATTTTTGTCAATATGGAGTGATATGGTGGGGAATTAGGGATTCGAACCCCAGACCTCTACGATGTGAGCGTAGCGCTCTAACCATCTGAGCTAATTCCCCACACTTTCAAAATGGTGGACGTGACGGGATTCGAACCCGTGACCCTCTGATTGCGAACCAGATGCTCTCCCAGCTGAGCCACACGCCCACAACTTCAACATTTTATATTATACATTACAAATTGAATAATTTCAATAACAAAACCATATTTTTTACTTTATCCTACCTATTCTATCCAAGGGCCATATTCTAAAGACAGCTTTTCCCACGATGTATTTTTTTGGCACGAACTTGTTGACCCAGAACCGGCTATCTTTTGAGTTATTTCTGTTGTCTCCCATCATAAAATAATACCCTTCTGGCACTTTGTAAGGACCAAAGTTTCCCACTATTGGTTCATTTAAGTAATCTTCTTTATATTCCTTTCCATTAATAAAAAGCACACCTTCTTTTATCTCAATGACATCTCCACCCAGTCCTATTAACCTTTTTACGAAGGTTTGAGATGGATCATCCGGATATTTAAACACTACTATATCGCCCCGCTGCAAAGGTTTAATACGATAAATGTATTTATTGACCAGTATTCTATCCCCAATATTTATAGTTGGTATCATCGATCCCGTTGGTACTATCATTGGTTCAATGATATAAGCCCTTATTGCTAAGGCAATTACTAATGCAATAGCAATGGATTTTATCCATTCCATTAACTCATTTTTTAACCTGTTTTCCATGCTACCACCTTTTCAATTTAGCTTTAACAAAAATACTTTTATATTATACCATAAAAATTTGCGTTTTGAATAATTTAAAAATACTCTATCAACGCGTTTTTAATTTCTCCGGAAATTAATTCCTGAAAATCTGAAGTTTTCAATAATTGGCGGTCCTGGGAATTGGTTATAAAACCTACCTCGATAATTACACCCGGAATCCTCGTGTTGCACAGAAGAAAAAGCGATGAATTGGGATAAGGAATTCTAAAAGGAACCCTTTGCCCGGAAGAAATGTAAGCTTTTTCTAAATGTTTTTGAAGGATTTCGGCCAATCGCCGGCTTTCATAACTTTCCCTGTAGTAAAATACCATTGGACCTCTGACATTAGGCGCGCCTTTTTCTGAATTAACGTGAATGCTTAAAAAGATATTTGCGCCGGAGTTATTAATGATTTCAGCTCTTTCAATCAAATCCCTTCTATGTCTTGAACTGCTCTTATTATTTCTGGCATCTAAGGATTCATCTTTAGTACGGGTCATTATAACCCTGGCTCCTTCTAATTCCAGGGCTCTTTTCAATTTTAAAGAAATTAAAAGATTAATATTTTTTTCAAGGGTACCATCCTTATGAAAAGCACCGCTATCAATACCCCCATGCCCCGGATCAATGACCACAACTTTTCCCGCCAAAGATTTTTTGATATGAAATACGCTCATTATTTGCGCTCTATGGAATTGAACGTAATAAATTAAAAAAATTATTAGAAGCATTAATAATATTTTTTTACCCTGCCCCTTTTTAATTAAATCTTTCATGAAATTCCTCCCCTGGTAACTCACTTTATAATAAAAAGATATTTACCGGGGAGTAATCTTATGATTTAAAATCAGCCTTTTTCTTCATTCCTTCCTCTTTTGGACGAAGCCAAAAGGCATACGAAATCTATTAGTGCTGCTAACAGCAAAGTGTCTTTTATACCGTAAATAAAGGCTAATTGGGTGATATTCGAACTACCGGGCATAATTCTGAGATGATAATTTTGCCTTATGGAAAGTAATCCTCCCGACAACGCCGTTCCCAAAACCATACCAGTATTGCGCATAGTAGCCAGCACCCCGGAAGCAACACCCTGTTTATCCCTGGGTGCGCTTCCCATAACCGAACTGTTATTGGGTGTTTGAAAAAGTCCATTTCCTATACCGAAAATTATTAATCTAATAATAACATCGGTGGCTTTAATATTTAATGGCATTTTCGAAAGAAACAAAAGGGCTAAGGTGCATATCCCTGCACCGGTGGTGCTCAGGATTAAGGACCCCAACCTATCGGATAAAATTCCGCTAATTGGCGCTACTAAAAGAACGGTTAAGGGAAAAGCCGTCATTATAATACCTATTTCCCTTGATGAAAAACCTGAACTTGAAAGATAAAAAGGCATTAAAAAGATCATCATATACTGAGCTGTAAAATTCAAAAGACAGCTCAGGTTGCTTGCCGCAAACATTCGGTTTTTGAAAAGGGCAAGATCCAGCATAGGATGGGAATAACTCTTTTCTCTTAACATAAAAAATATAAAAGAAAAGATTGCTAATAAAATTAAAATTACAGATTTTAATGAGCTTATTCCAAACTCCTGTCCTTTACTCAAAAGGGTGAGCGTAGAAAATAAAAATACGAAAGCTAAAAAGGCACCTTCAATATCGAAGGGCTCCTTTTTACTTCCTTCAAATACCGGTAATACATTGTAGGATAAAATCATCCCTGAGATGCCTATAGGAATGTTTATCAAAAAAATGGAACTGTGCCCGTAATAAGTAAGCAAAAAACCTCCCAGGGAAGGGCCAATGGCTAAGCCCACCGCAACAGACATTGCATTAAATCCTAAAGCTTTTCCCCTTTCATTTTTAGGAAAGATGTTAGTTATTATTGCAGGGGCCACCGCCATCATCATCCCCGCCCCTGCGGCCTGTAATGCCCTGAAAAGAATTAGAACATAAATGTTCCCTGCAAGACCGCAAAACAAGGAAGAAGCGGTAAAAATACCCATTCCCAAAATGTATAAGCTTTTATAACCCACCAAATCTCCCAGGCGTCCAAAGGTTAATAAAAGGCTGCTTAGTACCAATAAGTAAGACATAGAAACCCAGCTCACGGTTGTAACCGGAGCGTTAAACACCTTTGAAAAAGTAGGCATTGCGATATTTACCACACTTGCATCTATAGGTCCAAGCATACTTCCTATTAGTACCGCAAAAAGAATCCTGTATCTATTTTCCAATATTTTTGTGTTTTCCATTCGATCTCCTCCTCGTCATTGTGAAAAAGATATTTTTCTTATTTTCTTAATTTTCTTGATTTTTTATCTTATTCAGTATATATTTATATTAGAAAATAATATTTTTAAGAATTTTAATTACAATAAAAAAGATTATTATAATTTTCTTTATTTGCCAGCATTTATCTTTTTCGTGAAAGGAGGTATAAATTATGAAAGTTCCCGAGAAAAAAGATTTTACTCAGATAGCGGAATGTCCTTATTTAAAATGCGAAGAAACGTGTTACGGCATTGCATGTTATTGTTCACTGGAAGCTGCAGGGAATAAAGAAGCCTGTTCTTTTGAGGTAAAAAAAGCATGTGAAGAAGAACACCAATGCACCGTTTAATTTAGCGGTTTAATACCTTTTTTTACAATAAATTTTACAAGACCGTTATCCCTATATCGATGAACCCATGTGGGAATTTCTTTTACATCTTTTACATCTACCTTATTATCTTTTTTGTCTACCTCCAAAATTATTTTTAGTATTAAACCTTCATCGGTATAGGGGAATTTTTGTGCCGAAATCAAATTACCCAATGAATACCGTATGTATTTTTTTTGAACCCCATTGTTATTTTCGAATACCACAAATTCTCCGGGCTGAACCACATGGGGATGACTGCCCAGTACTATATCCGCACCTTGTTTTATTACCTTTTGGGATAAATCTTTTTGAAATCTCGAAGGTGTTCGCTGATATTCGTTTCCAAAATGAAAATATACAACTAAAACATCAACTTTTTTCTTTGATCTGCTTATATCATCCAGAATATTATTTTCATCAATTATATTTACCAGAAAAGGTTTTTTAACGGTTATCCCGTTGGTACCGTAGGTATAAGCCAAAAATCCAATTTTTACGTTTTTAACATCAATTATTCTCAAAATATCTTCTTGTTCATTTGAATTTGTACCAACGTTTATAAGACCTCTTTGTTTTAATACCTGAATGGTCCGCAAAACCCCTTCTTCTCCTCTATCCATAGAGTGATTATTAGAGGTTACAATAATATCAAATCCGGCGTTTTTTAAAGCATCGGCTATTTCATCGGGAGCATTAAAAAGGGGAAAACCGGTATATCTTCTTTCTTTACCTGCAAGGGTAGTCTCTAAATTCGCTATTGCTACATCTCCCGATAAGATATCTTCCCTTACCTCGTCAAAAAAATAATCAAAATTATACTTTTGAGTTTTTTCGTCATATCCGGAACGTATCTGGGGAACATGCATCATAACATCCCCCGCGGCAATTAAAGAAATTTCTACGGTTTTAGAAGTTTCTTGTATATCTTCTTCTGCTGGAACATTATTTTCCTTTTCTTTATCACTTACAGCAAAAACCGCCATTTCTTTAAAAATTCCTATCTTAAAATGCCACAATATAAAAAAAGAAAAAAACAATAAAACTGGTATTAAAATAATAATAAACTTATACGATCGCTTCATTTTCCGACCTCTCTTATAATAAATCTTCTCTTCCCATCTTTTTCAATTGCTCTACCACCTTTTTTACATCCTGGGCTTTTCTCTTGGGACATACGAGAATTGCATCCTGAGTTTCCACAACAATCATATCTTCCAATCCCACCGCAGCCACCATCCTGCCGTTAGAAAAAATGATGCTATTTTTTGTTTCTATTTCCACATGTTCTCCTCTGATTATATTACCGTTTTCATCAGGAGGAATGACACTCCCGAGGGAATCCCAGCTTCCCACATCACTCCATCCAAAATTGCAGGGAATTACAGCCACATCAAGGGCTCTTTCCATAATCCCGTAGTCTATAGAAATATCTGGGAGGTCTTTGTACACCTTCTCCAATTCCTGGTAACCCATATTGTTATAAAGCAAATCTATAATAGACTTTAATTTATAATAGATCCTGGGAAGGAATCTTTCAAAATTATTTAAAATTACCCGTGTTTTCCATACAAACATACCGCTGTTCCAGAGATAATCACCACTTTCAATATACTGCTTCGCCTTCTGTACGTCGGGTTTTTCAACAAATTCCTTCACTTCATAAGCCGTTTTTACTTCATTAATTTTTATAGGACTTTCTTTGTCGAATTTAATATAACCGTAACCCGTGGAAGGAAAAGTGGGATTAATTCCCATGGTTATTAGTTTATCCGAATTTTCAGCAATGCAAAAAGCAGCATCCAATACCTTCTGAAATTCATAAACATTTTTTATATAGTGATCCGAAGGAAATACTCCCATACAAGATTCCTTATCCCTTTTTTCAATTATCATTGATGCGTAGGCAATGCAAGCTGCTGTATTCCTGCCGAAAGGCTCTACCAGAATATTTTCTTCAGGAATTTCCTTCATCAGTACCTTTTTTAAAGTACTCTCCTGAGCCTTATTGGTAACAATAATTATTTGTTCCGGTGGTACCAAATCCATTATTCTTTTTATTGTATCATTTATCATGGTATCTTCGCCAGTAATATTTAAAAATTGTTTGGGTTTGGATTTTCTGCTCAGCGGCCAGAATCTCGTTCCTCCACCGCCGGCCATTATCACACCATATCTTTTCATAATATCCCCCCTGGATTATTTGAACGTTTTTATTATTTCCAATCTAAATTAATATTTATCTTTAATAATTAATATATCATAAAATTGAAAAAAGGCGGTAATATTTTCCGCCCAGTCATTTATTCGAAAATCTTTCTAATATTCTCTTTGAAAGGAGGATATATAATACCTTTTTCGGTAATAAAAGCGGTAATATTCTCATGGGGAGTAACATCAAAAGCAGGATTAAATACCTTAATCCCATCGGGAGCGGTTTTTTTTCCAAAACTTTGAGTAACCTCTAAAGGGTCTCTTTCTTCAATCGGTATTTCTTCTCCGCTTTCGGTGTTAAGGTCAATAGTTGGTGTTGGTGCCGCTACGTAAAAGGGTATCCCAAAGTATTTGGCTAAAATAGAAAGCCCTAAGGTGCCGATTTTATTTGCCGTATCTCCATTTGCCGCTACCCTGTCGCAGCCGACTATGACCGCATTAACCCATCCCTTTGACATTACACAGGCAGCCATATTATCGCAAATTAAAGTTACATCAACTCCGGCTTCTTTTAACTCCAACGCAGTCAAACGGGAACCCTGGTTTACCGGCCTGGTTTCATCGGCAAATACTTTTATTTTCCATCCCTTTTCGTACGCTAAGTAAATTGGAGCAGTCGCCGTACCGTATTTTGCGGTCGCTAACTGCCCCGCATTGCAGTGAGTTAGTACTCCGTATCCGTCCTTTAATAATTGCAAACCGTATTCTCCGATTTTCCTGCATATATTTTCATCTTCCCTGTGGATTTTTTGAGCTTCTTCTTTTACAAGGTCTTTAATCTCCCTGATGGGCCTATCCTTGGATTTTGCAATTCTGTTCATTATCCTGTTTAAAGCCCAGAACAGGTTTACAGCAGTAGGTCGCGAAGTGGAAAGGTATTCGGCTTTATTTTTCATATAGTTGTAAAAACTTTCAAAGCCATCCCCGGGAGCGCTTTTTGCCGCAAAATACATGGCATAAGCCGCTGCAATCCCTATCAGCGGTGCTCCTCTAACTTCCAGGGTCTTTATACTTTCCCATACTTCTTCGGGAGTACTTTTTTTATTATACAGTATTTTATCAGGCAGTTCCCTTTGATCCAGTAAAAATAAATTTTCCCCATCCCATTTTAACGGCAATAGTCCTTCTTTTGGCATAAAAATTCCCCCGTCATGATTTTTATGAATATTTTATCATGGCGGGGGATTTTAAACAAGTTTTATCCGATATTATATTTATGCAGCCTTTAATTTCATCCTTGAGGCAATTTTATCCACAATCAATGCTATGGCGTTATCTCCAGACACATTGCAGGCCGTGCCGAAGCTATCCTGAGTGAGGTAAAGGGCTATCATCAATGCAAGCTGGGCTTCTCCAAAACCGAGCATGCTCTGCAATATACCGAGTGCTGCCATAACAGCTCCGCCGGGAACGCCGGGAGCCGCAACCATAGTAACACCCAGCATTAAAATAAATCCAGCCATTTTGCCGAGAGTTACAGGCATGCCAGAAAGCATCATAACTGCTATTGAACAGGTGGTCAATGTAATTGTACTGCCCGAGAGATGAATCGTAGCACAAAGGGGCACTACAAATTCTCTAATACCTTCGGATACACCATTATTTTTGGCACATTCCAGATTTACCGGTATGGTAGCTGCCGAAGACTGAGTTCCGATAGCTGTTAGATATCCCGGTATCTGGTTTCTCAAAGCCATTATCATGCTCTTTCCACTGTAAAGGCTTGCCACAAAGAATTGAAACAAAATAATTGTAAGGTGCATAGCTATTATGAGAACGAAAACTTTTCCGAAAACGCTTAATATCCTCGCTACTTCTCCCGCATGAGTCATGTTGGCAAATATCCCCGCGATATGAACGGGCAAAAGTGGAATAATCAGCTTTTCAATAACCATCTGTACAATTTTCTGGAATTCGGAAACAACGTTGTATAAATTCTTTTCCTTCAATGAAGCCATACCTATTCCAAGGATGAATGCTATAACCAGAGCCGACATCACACCAAATAGAGGCGGTATCTCGATAGTGAAAAACGGCTTCAGGAGTTTTTCTTCGGGATTTGCCGCTGAAAAAGAAGATGAATAATGAATGAATTTCGGTAAAACATTTGTCGAAACTGTAAAAGCAAAAAAGCCAGAAATCAAAGTGGAAATATAAGCGATGACCGTAGTAATTGCAAGAAGTTTTCCTGCTCCATTGCCCAGCTCAGCAATACCCGGTGCTACAAAACCAACGATGATGAGAGGTATTGCGAAGCTCAAAAAATTACCGAAAATTGAGTTAAAGGTAGCAAAAAGTCTCACAACCGGTGCGGGCAAGAAAGCACCGATTAAAATACCAAGAATGATAGCAGCTATCAATCTCGGTAAAAGACCCAAATTAAAACTCTTCATCCGGTTTCCTCCCCCAAAACATAAAAATATAAACATTAAAATTATAATTATTATTGAATTACAATGGTATAATTATTTTCTTCCAGAATTGTTTTTAATTTACTCACATGTTCTTCATCCGCCGTTTCCAATTCCAGCTCTACCTTTGCATAACCGATTAGCACATCTTTTGATGACCTGTGATGAGTAACTGATAATACATTTGCTCCGGTTTCTGCAATCAATGCCAAAAGTTTTGATAATGTTCCGGGCCTGTCGGGAATAAAAGTATCAATAAATACTTTTCTTCCTCCTTTTACGAGGCCTTTATCTATTACCCTGGCGAGAATGTTTACGTCTATATTACCTCCGCTTATCACCGCCACTATTTTTTTGTTTTTATAATTATTTAATCTGTTTAATACGGCGGCGACGCTTACGGCACCGGCACCTTCTGAAACCACTTTTGCTCTTTCAAGCAGCAGTAATATGGCATTGGCAATTTCATCTTCATCCACCGTTACAATTTCATCCACATATTTTTGAATGATGCTGAAAGTTAAATCTCCCGGTGTTTTTACGGCAATTCCATCAGCGATGGTAGGAGCTCCTTCCACAGTAGTAATTTTTTTATGTGATATGGATTCTGCCATGGAAGGAACATTTTTGGTCTGCACCCCGATTATCTTTGTCTTGGGATTGATGCTTTTAACAGCAATGGAAATACCCGAAATAAGCCCACCACCGCCAATTGGAACCACTACAGCATCCACATCAAAAAAATCTTCCATTATTTCCAACCCTATTGTCCCCTGCCCCGCTATTACATAGGGGTCATTGAAGGGATGAATAAAAGTTGCCCCGGTTTCCTGCTGTATTTCTTTTGCTTTAGCATATGCCTCGTCGTATACGCTGCCATGAAGGACTACCTGGGCGCCGTAACTCTTGGTCGCCGATACTTTCGATAAAGGAGCATGTTTTGGCATTACTATCGTTGACTTAATACCGTATAAAGTGGCGCTGAGAGCAACGCCCTGGGCGTGATTGCCTGCTGATGAAGCAATTACTCCTTTTTGCTTCTCTTCGGGCGTCAAATGGGCAATCTTGTTATAGGCTCCTCGAATTTTGAAGGACCCGGTTTTCTGCAGATTTTCCATTTTCAAGTATATGGTATTCCCCGACATTTCGCTTAAAGTGGTGTTATGAACAAGACCGGTTTTATATGCTACATTTTTAATAATCGCCCGGGCGTCCTGAATTTCCCTCAAAGAAATTTCCATTTTTTTCACTCCTAAGGATCGATATTAAACATTACCTGTGAGCAATTACTTCGATTTCTATCAGGGCACCTTTTGGAAGCTTGCTAACTTCAATAGTAGACCTTGCGGGAGGATTTTCAGGGAAATATTTTCCATAGATTTCGTTCACTTTTGCAAAATTATTAATATCGGTGATAAAAATGGTGGATTTTACCACGTTTGAAAAATCCATCCCTGCAGCAGCCAGGATATTTTTAATATTTTCCATTACCCTTGTGGCCTGTGCTTCTATCCCTCCTTCCACCATTTCCCCGGTGGCAGGATCCAGAGCAATCTGGCCGGAAGCAAAAAGAAAGTCTCCCACCATCACTGCCTGGGAATAGGGGCCAATCGCTTTGGGTGCCTGATCGGTTTTAATAATCTTCTTTTCCATAAAAACACACTCCCTTTCTTTTAATTTTTATTTTTTATTTTTTTTATTAAAAAGATATTTATTCAAGCTTATTTAAGTATCTGTAAATTGTGTTTTCCGATGTTTTCAGCCTCTTTGCCACCTCTGTTACCGCTCCTTTTATTAAAAACACTCCCTTTTGGTTAAGCTTTTGGACAATGCTCATCTTCTCTTCCGGAGACATTCTTTCCGGAGGAATATCAACTTCTGAAATGGCTTTTTTAATCATCGTCTGCATTAAATCCTCTAAGGAAATTGTCAAATGCTCGTAAACTTCCGAATTATTCTCCACTCTCTCAGAATTTGCATTTTCTTTCTTTTCAAAATCATATTCTGCTTTTTTATCCCCATCCATTATAAAATTATTTAAAAATTCCCGGGCAATTAAAGCTCCGGTTAAATCCACGTTTATACACAGCATTCCGATTAAATTCCCATTCAGGTCTTTTATAAAATAGGTAGAAGACCTTAAAATCTTCCCATCTACTGTTTTTGCTGAATAATTCAAAAGATAATCTTTTGTGAGATACTCTTTATCGTTAAGCAATTTTATCCCCAGGTCGGTTAAAGGTCCTCCTACCTTTCTTCCGCTTATATGAGAGTTTTTGATCGCTATTATGGACGATTCCACATTGGATACATCGTGAAGAACAACTTCACAAAAGGGCCCTACTATCCCTGCGATAAAATCTACTAAAGGTATATAAGATTTTAATATTTCATTATTTGCCAAAATCATTCCCCCCTTTAATAATTAATTCAACATCTTTATAAAAATTCCTTCTTTCAATAAAAAAATTTTTTTATGTTAATATTTTGGCCTCATGCTTTTAACAATAATTAAACCCCTTAAAGCTCGACTCAAGCTTTGAAGGGGTTAAATTCATAATAAATTATAATTTATTACTGGAACCGAGAACATTTCTTATTTTATGCTTTACCATTTCTTTAATTGCTTCCCTGGCAGCACCTAAGTATTTTCTCGGGTCAAATTCCGATGGATTTTCTGCCAAATATTTTCTAATCATTGCCGTCATTGCAAGTCTTAAATCGGTATCAATGTTTATTTTACATATACCAAGGCTTGCTGCTTTTCTCAACATTTCCTCCGGAACTCCCTTTGCACTGTGGATACTGCCACCGTATTTATTGCAGGCCTCCACAAATTCAGGAAGGACCGTAGAAGCACCGTGCAGTACCAAAGGAAATCCCGGAAGCCTTTTCATTATTTCTTCCAGCCGTTTAAAATCTAAGTAAGGTTCACCCTTAAATTTATAAGCACCGTGGCTTGTCCCAATGGCAATTGCTAAGGAATCCACTCCTGTTCTTTCTACAAACTCTAAAGCCTGATCCGGATCCGTAAAGGTAGCTTCCCTTTCACCAACACTTATATTGTCTTCTACCCCGCCTATCCTTCCAAGTTCTGCCTCGACTACTACACCATGTTCATGGGCGTAATCCACTACCTTTTTTGTAAGGGTTATGTTTTCTTCAAAAGGAAGTTTTGAACCATCTATCATTACCGAGGTAAATCCATCATCAATGCACGCTTTGCAAATCTCAAAACTTTCACCGTGGTCGAGGTGCAAGACTACAGGCAACCCGGTATCTTCCACCGCGGCCTCTACCAATTTCTTTAAATAAACAGGTCTTGCGTACTTTCTTGCCCCTGCAGAAACCTGTAGAATAAGGGGAGAGTTTTCTTCCTTCGCTGCTTCTACAATTCCCTGAATAATTTCCATATTATTTACGTTAAAAGCACCTATTGCATACCCACCTTCATAGGCCTTTTTAAACAATTCTTTTGATGTTACCAGCGGCATTTTTTACCCTCCAATTTTTCATATTAATTCTTTAAAAATTATATAACATATTTATGAAAATGTGTATCATTTATTTTTTTATTATGTGAAATTATTTTATTTCCAATGCTATAATAATTATAAATAATTAAAAAAAGAATGGGGAGGGCCTATTTTGGCTTCCAATACGAAAGCCATAGTAGCAGGGATAGTTAAAAATATTCAAGATGAAGAAAGCATCGAAGAGTTGGAACTTCTTGCAAAAACCGCAGGGGCTGAGGTGGTTGCTAAAGTAGTTCAAAGAAAAACATCTTATGACTCTGCTTTTTACATCGGAAAAGGCAAGGCACAGGAAATCGCCGAAGTAGCAAAAGCCCTTGAAGCAAACGCGGTAATTTTTGATGATGATTTAACTCCTGTACAGATTAGAAATTTAGAAAATCTAATAGAGCTCCAAATAATCGATAGGACAACTCTTATTTTGGATATTTTCGCTCAAAGGGCAAAATCGAAAGAAGGTAAAATTCAGGTAGAGCTTGCACAACTTCAGCATTTATTACCCCGCCTTACGGGTAAAGGAATAGAACTTTCCAGATTCGGTGGCGGCATAGGAACAAGAGGGCCCGGCGAAACAAAATTAGAAACCGATAAAAGGCACATAAAAAGAAGAATTTCTTACCTAAAAAAGGAATTACAAAAAATAAAAGATAGCAGACACCTTCTAAGAAGTGCAAGAAAATTTCCTGTAATTAGCCTTGTTGGATATACAAACGCCGGAAAATCCACATTAATGAACGCTTTGACCAATGCAAAGGTTAGCAGCAACGACCGTCTCTTCGATACCCTGGATACCACCACCAGACTTTTAATACTACCCGACGGGAGAAAAGCATTGCTTTCGGATACGGTGGGTTTTATTAGAAAACTTCCCCACGAGATAGTGGAAGCTTTTAAAGCCACCTTGGAAGAAATAAAAGAAGCAGATTTGCTCTTGCTTGTGGCGGATGGATCCAGCAGGAATTTTGAGGAAGAAATAAATACCGTATTTAAGGTGCTTAAAGATATCCAGGCGGATAATAAACCGATCGTCATCGCTATTAATAAAGTAGATAAAATTAATTCTTCTTTTATACTCCCATTAAATTCAAAAAATACAGTGGAAATTTCTGCTTTATACAAAAAAAATTTGGATGAACTGCTTAAAAGGATTTGCGAAAACCTTTCAAAAACAAGAAAATTTGCTGAATTTCTTATCCCGTACGATAAGTTATCTATTGTTGATATTATTTATCAAAATGGCTTAATTTTCTCAAAGGAATCTTTGCCCGAAGGAGTAAAAATACAGGGAGAAATAGAAGAATTCGTAATTAATAAATATAAAAACTTTTTGATTTAATAAATAAAAAAAATTTTAGCCGAGCACTTGATATTTATACTTATTTCGTTTTATACTTTAATATAATAAAGTATTACCGGGAATTGTTTCCCCGATTTTTTTATTTTTCGGAGGTGGACAAATTATAATGGAAATACTTGTTACCTTAGACACGGTTAAAAACTACGGTGAAAATAAAATCATTAAACTTCCACCCGGTACCCTTGTAACAAAAGAAGCCAGTATTTATGCTGCAGCACACGGTTTAAAAATTTATATAGGTGATGAACCTTTAGAAGCTCCAACCCCTTTTAACGGGACTTTAGCACAAAAAGCAGTAATTTCTGTAATCGGAGAAGATAGAATAGGTATTATAGCCGGAATATCCGAAGTCCTTGCATCAAATAACATCAACATTCTCGACATTACACAGACCTCTATTGAAGGCCTTTTTACGATGATAATGGTAGTGGATATTTCAAAAAGCGTCGTTAGTTTTGAAGAGTTAAAAAAATTACTCGCCGAACGGGGAAATTTCCTTTCCGTAAGGGTAGATGCTCAAAGGGAAGAAGTATTTCGATACATGCACAGGATTTAGGAGGAAAAAATTATGAGTTTTACGAGGGATGAAATTATAGAGACAATAAGGATGGTGCAGGCAGAAAATTTAGATATAAGGACTATTACCTTAGGGATAAGCATTAGAGATTGTTGTGACTTTGACATTAATACTGTTGCCAAAAAAATCTACGAAAAGATAATGAAAACCGCTGAAAAATTGGTACCCGTCGCGCGGCAGTTAGAAGCAGAATTTGGAATTCCGATTGTAAATAAAAGGATTTCGGTTACTCCCATTTCTATCATAGCCGAATCCTGCTTTCAAAAAGACCTTATGCCGCTGGCAAAAGCGATGGACAAAGCTGCAAAAGACTTAGGCATTGACTTTATTGGAGGTTTTTCGGCACTTGTTCATAAAGGTTTTACCCGGGGAGATATAAATCTATTAAACTCCATTCCCGAAGCCCTTTCTCTTACAGAAAGGGTATGTTCTTCGGTTAACGTAGCTTCCAGCAGAGCAGGTATTAATATGGATGCCGTACTTGCCATGGGAAATATTATCAAAAAGACCGCCGAGCTAACGGCTGAAAAAGATGGTATAGGCTGTGCAAAACTTGTGGTATTCGCAAATGCGGTGGAAGATAACCCATTTATGGCCGGTGCTTTTCACGGTATCGGAGAACCGGAAGCATCCATTAATATTGGGATCAGCGGACCAGGGGTTGTAAATACGGTATTAAGGCGTATGGGCGAAAAGGCGGATTTTGGGGAAATAGCCGAAGCAGTAAAAAGAACGGCTTTTAAAATAACCCGTGCGGGTGAATTGATCGGTCGGGAAGCGTCCAAAAGACTGGGGATCCCCCTCGGAATAATAGACCTTTCCCTTGCTCCCACGCCGGCAATGGGTGATAGTATAGCAAACATCCTGGAAGCCATGGGCCTTGAACGTTGCGGTGCTCCAGGAACTACTGCTGCCTTAGCCCTTTTGAATGACGCTGTTAAAAAAGGAGGTGCAATGGCTGCCTCTTATGTAGGAGGACTTTCGGGAGCTTTTATCCCCGTAAGCGAGGATGCGGGCATGGTAAAGGCAGTGGAAGAAGGCGCTCTTACCCTTGAAAAGCTTGAAGCAATGACCTCGGTATGTTCGGTAGGACTTGATATGATTGCGATTCCGGGAGACACCCCTGCAGAGACCATTTCTGCCATTATTGCCGATGAAATGGCAATAGGGGTAATAAACAAAAAAACTACCGCTGTTCGCATCATTCCTGCCCCCGGTAAAAAAGCTGGTGACAGGGTAGAATTTGGAGGCCTTTTAGGAAGGGCTCCCGTCATGCCTGTTAACAAATATGATTCATCCCTTTTTGTTAAGCGAGGCGGCAGGATCCCTCCGCCAATCCAAAGTCTGACCAATTAAAAAATAAAAATGCCCGGAAGCGCTTTTTGCACCGGGCATTTTTATTTTTAAAATTTTATCATCGTTAGTTTACATTAAAGATTTCACTCATCGATATACCAACTTATATATACATAACTTAAGTGTTACCGATTATATTAGCTTTCACAATATCATGTTTAAGATTTTTAAAATAATTGTTGGTTTTTATTTAATTTTATTTATGTTATGCTTAATTAATTTAATATTTGTATTGATTTTTTTAATATTTATAGTATAATTATTTTTGGAGGTGGTAATTTGAGGGAAGTAATAGGTAAATGCCCCGTTTGCAATGAAGGGCTTGTAATAACAAAATTGTCCTGTCCGAATTGTCATACTCAAATAGAAGGTAAATTTACCCTGTGCAAATTCTGCTATCTTACCCAGGATCAAAAGAATTTTTTAGAGGCTTTTGTAAAATGCCGCGGAAACTTAAAAGAGCTGGAAAAAGAACTCAATATATCGTATCCCACAATAAAAAGCAGATTAGAGAACCTACGGTCTGCTTTAGGATTTAGGGAAGAGACCGATTTTGCTGATGAAAACTACATTGATAGCAGGGAAGTCCTCGAAAAGCTTTCAAAGGGAGAAATATCCGTTGAAGAAGCAAAAAAACTGTTACGAAAAATAAAACAATAGGGGGTTTTGTTTATGAATGATGAGAAAATAAAAATCCTTGAAATGCTGGAATCCGGAAAAATTTCTGCAAAAGAAGCGGCTGACCTTTTAGAAGCATTGGAAGAAAGAAAAACTATAGATATAAAAAGAGGAGATAAGCCCGCATGGCTTAGAATTAAAGTTTACGACGAAATAACTGGAAAATCAAAGGTAAATGTTAATCTACCCTATACGCTCATAAATTTTGCATTAAAATTTATCCCAAAAGAGCAGTTTAATAATGATAAGATCGACTTTGATGAAATTTTTAACGCCATTAAACAGGGAGCTCAAGGTAAACTAATTGATGTTGTTGACGATGAAAAGGGAGAACATATAGAAATATATATAGAATGATTTTAAACAAAACTCCTTCACCTTATTTCAGGCGAAGGAGCTTTTATATTATTTAAAATACTCGGGGTAAAGCTGCTTTAAATAATTTTGATCATATATAACCCTCGTAAGATGTTCTTCCATTAATTCCTCTGCTTTTTTTTCATTTCTTTCTTTAATTGCTTTTAAAATATTTTTATGGTCATTTACCGTCCTTTGCATGTCCATTACTGCAAAGTTTAGAATCCTAATCCTATCAAAGTGCGACATCATACTTCTAATGAGGTTAAAGGTTAATTCCTTTTTGCACGCTTTAAAAATTATCTCGTGAAACTTATTATCCAAAATTAGCAGCTCTTTATAATCTCTACGTTTTACTGCCAATTCCTGCAATCTAACATTATCTTCCAAAAACATCAAGTAATCTTCAGTAATTAATCCACATGCTAATTTTATTACAGCCTTTTCCAGAATGCTTCTGGCGAAACGAGATTCTTCTACCAAATCCAGGTCTATTTTGGAAATATATGTCCCTTTTTGAGGATATATTTCCACAAGAGATGCTTTGGATAATTCTATAAAGGCTTCTCTCACCGGCGTACGACTTACGTCCAGCAAAGATGCTATTTCACTTTCACTTACCTGCTGCCCCGGCTTCAAATTTAAATAAATTATGTTATGATTTAAAACCCTTATTACAAATTCTCGGGCATTTTCTTTTGGATACCTTTTAAGAATCTCCAACATTTTAGCCCTGCTTTCATAGGTTTTTATTAATCAAATATCTTTTTTCCTCCAGGTTTTCTCCAATGCCTCCCATAAACCCTGTAAATATACAGCCCCCAAGGCTCTATCGTATAGACCATAACCCGGACGTCCTGTTTCTCCCCATATCATTCTCCCGTGGTCCGGTCGGATGTATCCGGTAAACCCGCTTTCGTAAAAAGCTTTCATAATTTCAAACATATCAAACGACCCACACCTGGATAAATGAGCACTTTCATAGAAGTCTTTATCCGATTCAAACTTAAGATTTCTTACATGGGCAAAATGAACCCTGCCTTCCTTCACAAATTCCCTTATTATTGATGGAATATCATTTTCTCTATTTGCACCAAGAGAACCCGTACAAAGAGTTATTCCATTATAAGGACTATTATTTAACTCAAGGAATTTTCTTATATTGTTTCTATTAGTAATAACCCTGGGTAGGCCAAAAATCGGCCATGGAGGATCATCCGGATGTATTGCCATTTTTATATCGTACTTTTCCGCATAGGGAATTATAACATCCAAAAAATATTTCATATTGCTCCAGTATTGCTCCTCGTTAATATTTTTGTACTTCTCCAAGGTCTCCGAAATCTCTTTTAATCTTTCCGGCTCCCACCCGGGTAATTCCACTTCTTCTGAGTGTTCAGTAAATCTTTCAGCAAAGTTTTTAGGTTGTATTTTTAACACTACATCATGTTTATAAGCCATAGTTTTAGAGCCATCTTCTAAAACCCTCTCAAGTTCCGTCCTTAACCAATCAAAAACCGGCATAAAATTATAACATATAACTTTTACTCCAATTTCTGATAGATTTTTCATCGTTATTATGTAATTTTCAATATATCTATCCCTGTCTTTTTCTCCTAATTTAATGCTTTCATGAACATTTACGCTTTCTATTACTTCCAAACTGAGCCCATATTTTTCCACTTCTTCCTTCAGAGCTTTTACTCTTTCTTTGGGCCAAACTTCCCCTACCGGAATATCCATCAATGTTGCTACAACACCCGTTACCCCCGGAATTTGTCGAATGTACTCAAGGGGAATTTTATCAAATCCCTTTCCGAACCATCTAAATGCCATTTTCATTGGTCATTTCCCTCCAATTCGGTAAATTCTTTTAGCGTCCTCCTTACAGCGCCAACTCCACTAACTAATTTTTCAAATATTTGCTCTACTTTTGAAGCCATACCATAGTCATAAAGATTTATTCCGAAAATTTTCTCATCGGATAATATCGGTTGTAAAATTTCTGTAAAAGGCCCTTTTTCCCCAAGAGAAATTTTCTTCATATGCCTTTGCAATTCGGTAAGCATGGGGTCGGGGCTTGGAATAAATTCTTTCCCTTCGTCATCTATACCCATTAAATATCTAAGCCAGCCAGCAAAAAATAGAGGAATGTAGGTTAAACTCTTTAAATCCTTATTTAAACGAACGTAAGCTTTCAAAGTTTCTCCAAAGCGCACCGGTATTTTTTGAGATGTATCACAGGCTATCCTTTGAGGAGTATCAGGTACAAAGGGATTGGGCAATCTTTTTTCAATAACTTCCTTTATAAAGTCCCCGGGGTTAATAATTCCCGGATCTATCACCGTCGGAAGGCCTTCTTCATAGCCAATTTTTTCTACAAGTATCTTTAAATTTTCGTCTTGCATTTCCTCGTAAATAAATGAATAATTTAAGAGACATCCGAAAATTGCTAAAACCGTATGAAGAGGATTAAGGCATGTACAGACCTTCATTTTTTCTGCTTTTTCTACCGTTTCCCTATCGGTGAAAAATACTCCCACTTCTTCTAAGGGTGGTCTTCCATTAGGAAAATTATCTTCAATGACAAGATATTCAGTTGGTTCAGCATTTACAAAACAGGAAACATACGTATTTTTACTGGTTTTATAAATTTCTATATCTTCCAATCCATCGGCTTTAAGTAAATCCATGACTTTTTCCGAGGGTCGCGGTGTTATCTTATCGATCATACTCCAGGGAAAGGATACCGTCTTTGAGTCACATAAATAATCTATAAAACCTTTTTCTATCTTTCCTTTTTCCATCCATTTTTCAGCGAAAAACTTCACTGCCTCATGAAGTTTTGTTCCGTTATGGGCAATATTATCCATACTTACCAGTGCTATAGGCAATTCACCGGCTAAATATCTTTTATAGCATAAATAAGCTATGGTCCCCATTACACTTTTAGGTTTTTCAGGAAAATTTTCTATATCGCCTAGTACGTCTTGAAAATACTCTCCTTTTGCATTTTTTAATGCATAACCCTTTTCCGTAATTGTAAAGGATGCTATCTGCAAGGAGGGAGATATAAAAATTCTTTCTATTTCATCCATGTTCTCCTTAACACTTAATGCACTTACTATGCTTGCAATTACGCTTTTTTCAATTTTCCCATCCTCTTTCAAAGTTACTAATATGCTTAAATTTTCATACGGCAAATATACCTTTTTTATTACTTCATCATCATATGGAGCACAGGCTATGATACCTTTATCGCTTAATCCTTTATTTAAAAGATTTTGCTGAAGGGAAGCCAAAAAAGCCCTGAATATATTTCCTGCGCCAAAATGAATCCATACGGGTTCTTTTAAAGTGTTTTCTCGTACCTTTTGCACATCAAATTGGGGTAGTTTATATCCTTTTTCTTCCCAAATTTCCCTTTTTTTAAGTGAATCAAGACTTAATCTCATGCTCAACACCCACTGCTTTAAGATTTTTTTAATTATTTTTACTAATATACTACCATGTAAGTATATTTTAGTCAATAAAAAAATAAGTAATAAATATTTCTTTTATTAAACCAACAAAAGTTTAATTCTTTATATTATAATATTGGAATAAGTTAAATAAAAGAGTAATAAATGACAAGGAGGATTTTCATGGATAATCCTATAATCAATACAAAAGAAGTTTTGAACAATAGAAAAAAAATTCAGGTATTGATTGCTTTATTTTCCGTATACCTTTTCTGGGGCGGAACTTACCTGGGAATAAAGTTCGCTATTGAAACAATCCCACCGTTTATAATGGCTGGAAGCCGATTTTTAGTGGCAGGCCTTATTTTATATTTCTGGTCACTTTTATCAGGTTATAAAAATCCTACGAAAAAACAGTGGTTCAGTGCGGGAATAATCGGTGCACAGCTTTTATTATTCGGAAATGGATTTGTTGTATTGGCCGAACAGCTTGTTCCATCAGGAATTGCTGCTACTATGATAGCAACCGTGCCCTTGTGGATTATTTTATTAGAATGGCTGTGGAAAAAGCAAAAAAGTCCAAACAAAGGCGTTATTCTGGGAATAATTTTGGGTTTTGCCGGTATTTTGCTTCTTGTGACAAACTCTTCGGGTACGCCAGATAAAAATAATGTTAACCCTGTTGGTGTAGCATTATTGTTGTTTGCTTCTTTTTCATGGTCCCTGGGTTCATTATCTTCAAGAACCGTAGATCAGCCTCGGTCCCCATTATTGTTTACTGCAATGCAGATGATTGTGGGTGGAATTCTACTTTTCCTGGGTTCATTATTAAAGGGCGAATGGGTTCACTTTAGCATCGTTAATTTGTCCTTACGGTCTTTTTTATCACTACTTTATTTAATAATTTTTGGTTCAATTGTAGCCTATAACGCGTATATGTGGCTCTTAAAAAATACTGATTCTGCACTGGTATCTACCTATGCTTTTGTAAATCCCATTGTAGCCGTATTTATTGGTTGGCTTATAGCTGGTGAACAACTTACAGTAAATATATTAATAGCCACAGTAATAATCATTTTAAGTGTTATTATAATTACCATATTTAGAAACCGTAATTAAAAAACATTATCCTTTGTATGTCTATTAATATAGCTCACAATATTTCTAAGTGTAGTATAGAGATAAATGTAATAAATACAAAAAACCCCTTATAAAGAGTATCTTTATAAGGGGTTTATATTCTATAAATTGGTATAAAATTGGTAGCCCTAAGGGGACTCGAACCCCTGTTTCCGCCGTGAGAGGGCAGACGGAAAAATTTGCTAATCCCATTCTTTCAACCCTTGAACTGTCTCGGTTTCAAGGGTTGTTTTTTGTCTGAAATTCAGGGTTTCCGGATTAACCCCTTTGTTTATTCTATTCGACACTTCTTATCAAATTCCTGCTCAAGTGGATGAGTTTTTTAAAAACGGCTTTATTTTTGAATCCTCATGTTTTTCCCCTATAACCCGTAATCCCTTCTTCCGTGCCAACTTCACGTATTCCTCTGCACTTATCTTCCCCCGAAGGAAAGCCTTATACAATCTTTGGGCCTCTTTCTCTTGGGAGGGGTCATATTTTTTAGCCTTTTTCCTGCACTCAGGCGAACAATACACTTGCCTATAGTCTTGCGTGGGGGACTCTGCCACAAAGAGACTTCCGCAAGTTTTACAGAACTGGGCCGGAATATCATTTTGCACGCAATACAGTATATCGGCCCATACGAGAGGGAGAATCCAGCGGCTTGAATAACGGTATCCGATAGAACGGCTGTAATTTTTGATAAAGAACAAATCTTTAATAACGTATGGCGTGCCTTCTATTTCGATTGGCCTAGTTATTGGCTTTTTGGGAGGCTTTGAATACGGAACTATCTCGGTTGAAAATTCTTTTTGCCGAATCATAAGACAATACCTCAAAAACTCCATTGAATCAGACACAAACATCCGGTAAGGCGAAAAGTCTATATCCGAAGCGGGTAAAATATAGTCCCCTCTATCATGGGCGGTATTGCTTGCGAATAGCAAGAAACGCTTTTTCGGTGAAAGTTTAGAATATTTCTCGTGTAATTCTTTAGGTGCATTTTCAGGGAGAAAAGGGACTTTCTTATTGACCGGTGCTTGTAACCACAATTTAATTGCCTTCCGGATAGCTTGGATTTCCGCCTTATAACTTTCTTCCGCCGTTTTTCCTTCAATCTCAACCGGTGGGCCTAAAACCTCAAGGCCTATTTCCTCACCAATCAATCCACTGACAAACTCTTGGGGCGTTGCACTTTGCAGGAGCATTGCTGTGAGGTCTAATAGGTGCAATTTCAAAATTGAACTCCCTGTAGTAATAATTTCCGTGCCTTCTATGCTGTCCATCCCTTCCAAATCTTCAACAACGAAAAAAGCCTTCCTGCTTTTCTTCTCCAACGGCAAATAAATACTAAATTTTTTTCCAGAAACGTAAGTAGTAGACATAAAATTTTCAATCCTTTCTGACATTGATTCTTTTAGCTTTTCTTTATTGTCCAGAAAGTGCTATCATTTGCATTTTATATCAAACCTTTGATAAAGTCAAGAAGGGGAGGTGGAAATCGGCAATGGTAAGCAATTTGCGACTACTTCGAACCCGAAAAGGCCTGACTATTCGGGAAGTCTCCAAAATGCTTGGGATACCGGAAACCGAGCTATGTCGAATTGAAAAGGGGCAAGCCTATATTCCCCCAAAATGGAGACCAAAAATTGCTGACTTCTTCGGCGTCCCAATCTCCGAAATCTGCGATATTACTACCGGCTGGCCTGTCTTGGTAGACATAAAAATGCCGAAGCTCGTAAGGAAAAACATCTCCAAATAAAAAAAAGCCCTGAGAAGGGCTGTAAACGGAGGCGATATGATGGTCTTCAAGGTAGCTACGCCACAAGGAATTAAACGCATTGGCGAAGTTAAAGGGAACACCCTCATTAAACACGTCCAACGTTCAAAACATTTCCACCGCCGTTTCAAAGCATGGGGGATTCAAGCCGAGGCCATCCCTCGCCTTGAACGGCTGAGAGTGAAGCATATTTGCCTTGAGGTGCAGGATACCGGAGAAATTTTAATCGTGCCTCTCGAGGTTTTAAAGGCCCATGGATTCGCCTTTGACTTCGGCCATGGAAAGCAAATATTCTTGCGAGAAGAATACTGGAAAACCATCAATAACCGGCAATTGAGTTTATTTTAAGGATTGTGTAAGTAACTCGGAATACTAAAATATCAATTTCGATTTTAACACAAAAAAAACAAAGCAATCAAGAGAACAACTCTTTGGGCGTTCTATTTAGACGGAAATTTCTCGTAGGAGGAGAGCAAATGCCTATTACTGAATCTTCTCTGGTTAATTTCGCTTTGGAATACGCAAATATGGGGATGAAGGTAATTCCCATACCTTTGAAACAGAAAGCCCCTCTCATGAAAGAATGGCAAAAGCTACGTCTCACGGAGGAAGAAATCAGGCAACTATTCTCAAAGCCCTCGAACATCGGCATATTGCTCGGCGAACCTTCCGGTTGGCTAGTGGACATTGACCTCGACGACCCATTGGCCGTAAAACTGGCCCCTTACTTCCTGCCATTCACCGAAGCAGTCTTCGGCCGGGATTCAAAGCCTTGTTCTCATTGGTTGTATATCTGCTTTGGTGCAAAGACGACAAAATGGCAAGGCATTGATGGAGAAATGATTGTGGAGTTACGTTCTACCGGTTGCCAAACAGTATTTCCGCCTTCAATCCACCCCTCTGGCGAAACTATCACGTGGTATAAGGAAGGGCGACCCATCCAAATAAGCAGGGATGAACTTGAAAAGGCTTGTTCAAGGCTTGCAAGTGCTGTTTTGCTTGCCAAATATTGGCCCTCTCAAGGCACAAGACAGGATACGGCTTTGGCCCTTGCAGGTGGCCTGATTCGCCTCGGATTTAACGAAGAAGAAGCGGAAAGATTCATTGAGGCTGTAACCGTAGGAGCTGGAGACGAGGAAAGCAAGTCGAGGGTTAGGACGGTGCTTTACACTGCGAGAAAAGCAGGGAGCTCACCAACAACCGGTTGGAAGCGATTGAGTGAACTCGTTGGCGAGGAAGTAGTCTCCAAAGTCCTGGCATGGCTCGGATGGAAGAAGCAGGAGGAAGTTTTTGAAGACCCTCCAAAGAAGGAGAAAGAAAGGGAATCTCAGGCCCAAAGCCTTGTTAACCTTGCCTTATCCTCCGGCGTGGAACTCTTCCATACCCCCGACGGCAACGCTTATGCTACCGTGCCGGTTAATGGCCATAAGGAAACTTGGCCCGTATCCTCAAGGGGGAGCGGGCCTTTCCGGAACTGGCTAAGGAGGATATTCTTCGAGAAACACGGCAAGCCCCCCGGAAGTCAAGCCCTGCAAGACGCAATAGGAGTGTTAGAGGCAAAAGCTCAATTCGATGGCCCCGAATATCCGGTTTTCACGAGGATTGCGGAACATGACGGCAAAATATACATTGACCTTGCCAATGACACTTGGGAAGCGGTAGAAATATCACCGGTGGGCTGGAGGGTAATAAGCGACTGCCCGGTAAAATTCCGGCGTTCTAAAGGCATGTTGCCACTTCCCCACCCCGAAAGCGGAGGGCGTTTAGAAGAACTAAAACGGTTTCTGAACATCCCCGATGAGGATTCTTGGCGGTTGATGGTGGCGTGGCTTTTGGCGTCCTTGCGTCCAAAAGGGCCTTACCCTGTGTTGTTATTGCAGGGCGAGCAAGGGAGTGCAAAGTCAACCACGTCGAAGGCACTACGGGCATTAATAGACCCGAATACTGCCCCCTTGAGGACATGCCCAAAGGACGAACGGGATTTAATGATAACGGCAACGAATTCATGGGCCGTTAGCTTTGATAATTTAAGCGGTATTCCTGTATGGCTGTCTGACGCACTTTGTCGCCTTGCAACCGGTGGAGGATTCTCGACAAGGACGCTTTACGAAAACGACGAAGAAACTATATTCTCGGCCTGCCGTCCCATCATCGCCAACGGCATTGATGAGATAGCCTCAAGGCATGACCTTTTAGACAGGGCCATAATCATTCACTTACCACCCATACCGGAGGAAAATCGAAAGGACGAGGCCCAATTTTGGGCCGAATTCGAGAAAGCAAGGCCCAAAATTTTTGGGGCACTTCTCGACGCTGTTAGTGCAGGACTACGGAATATTGATAGTGTTCACCTCGACAAATTACCGAGAATGGCTGACTTTGCGAAATGGATAACCGCCTGTGAGGAAGCATTACCTTGGCCCTCGGGTGGATTTATGGAAGCGTATATGGGCAACCGAGAAGAAGCAATAGAGGTGGCCCTTGAGGGTGACATTGTGGCGGTGGCGGTAAAGAACTTACTCGAGGAAAGAGAAATATGGGAAGGCACGGCAAGTGAACTTTTAGAAGCGTTAGAAGTGTTTATTGACGATACAACGAAAAGAAGCGTCGCTTGGCCGAAGAACCCTAGGAATTTAGGGAATAGGTTGCGTAGGGTTGCGACATTTTTGAGGCAGGCTGGCATTGAAGTGGAGTTTTTACGAGAGGGACACGACCGACGGAGATTAATTAGATTAAAGAGGGAAAACGTTGTCCGCAATGTCCGCAACGTCCGCAATGACCTTCAAAGCTTTGAAAATACTGGGCTTGAGGTGCGGACGATATGCGGACAACGTGCGGACAATGCGGACGAAGTGCGGACAAAAAACGAAAATTCGTTGTCCGCAACGGAAACCTTGAAAGACAAGGGATTGATGGATGCATACAACAAAGCGGACAATGCGGACGATAAAATCCCCATTCAATCTAATGACATGCAAAACCACCTTTGGGATATTCTCCTTAAACTTGCAAAAGAGAACCACCCCGGAGCGTACGAACCGCTAAAGACCCTCCGCATAGCTGGAGTGACGTTGAGGAAATCGGGAAAAGGTTGGGGATTCAAAGCTAAAATAGGCGACCTATTTAACACAAAGCAAGACTTTGACGACTGGATTAGGCAGTATGTCACACCGCATAAACAGGCAATTAAAGACTTATTCGATAAGCTGGAAGAAGAAATAAATAATGTTAACTCCACTCCGGAGGTATGGGAATTATGATAACTCCTGAGGCCATCGTCGAGGAACTGGAGAGAAAGGGTGTAAAAATCACCGTCGCCGGGGACAAGCTACGGCTTGAGGCCCCGGCTGGCGTCCTCACTCCATCGCTGAAGGAACTCATAGCACGCAATAAGGCCCAAATCATCGAATGGCTAATGAATCCTACTACCGATTGCGGTGGCAAGGTGGTAAGGCTGTACCGTGCAAGACCGGAGTGCATGAAAGCCGGATACTGCTTGCGGTTTACGAATGATTGTGGCCTATTTCCTCTTACTTGGCGGTGGGGATGGTGCAGGGAAAGGGTAAGTATGGCAAGGCCCCAGAGAAAAGCACGGGGAGGGTAAGAAATTTTCACCCTTTACCCTGCTGACCCGCCGGGCCCTCGCTTGCGTGAAAAAATCCCTTATGAAAGTTAGGGTTGTCGGCATTACCGACGAGGCTTAAAAACGGAAACGGAAGTCAAATTTTTCGCTCTATCGCTAGGAAAATTTCAGGCGTCGCAAGACCCGTGTCTTTGCCCATCGTATAAGAACCTACCCTTGCTACCGGAGGGGATAGCAAATCTCTACGACGCCAAAGTGGAGACCGGCGAGCGGGGTAACGAAACCACGACCGCAAGTTTCACTGATTTTTTGGAATTTGCCACTTCTGCCTTGAATTTGCTTGCTTTCGCTGTTTTTTCACCCCTCCCCCCGGTGCTATAAAGACGGACACGCTGGAGACCGGGTGGGCCACCTCCAAAAACCCCGAAATGAACTTCTACACGAAGGGGGTTGAAAATGCTACGCACATTAAGGCCCATTGTTAAACGGATTGAGTATTACCTTTTCAATTACCCCACCTTGAAGGAGGAAATCGCAAAAGCGAAGGAAGACATATTTTCTCTCAAGGGCTACTGGCCCGACAGACCACCGGGGAAGAATCTTTCCAACCCTACCGAAAGGGCAGTAACTTTATACGAATCGAAGTATAGCGAAGCCGAAAAGTGGCTGGAGTGCATAGACAGGGCCTTGCGTATAGTAGAGGAAGAAGACCCTTCAAAGAAAAGACTGGCAGAACTGCGATATATAGAGGGCAAGAAGATTGAGGAAATAGCCGGGGAACTGCACATTGACCTTACGACCTGCTGGCGTTGGAGAGATGAATTTCTTACCCTTGTGGCCCTGCTTGCGGTAGAGGAAAGACTTATAAGCATTGAAAGGAGGCAGGAAACATGAGAAACCTACTTCAATTCGCTTTCTCGACCGCAAGGTATTCAATAGCACTTCTCAAATTCGGTGTTAGGATGTTGCAAAGGGCCTTTCGAGGTGATGAATATTGATACCTACCCACATTAAGCGTTTCTGCAAGGACGTATTAAGGCAATATCCCCTTATGAAGAAGGAACTTGCCACCCTTGAAGAAGAACGCAAGGCGGTTGCAGGTGCTATACCTTCTTCATGGCCTGCGGAAGTGAGAGTAAAGGCAATAGGCGACAGGACGGCCAATCAGGCTTTCCGGTTACTCAGGCTTGAAGAACGCTGGAGACAGGTTAAATTTTACGTTGAAGCGGTAGAAGATTTATTAGCATACCTCGACGAAGAAAAGCGAAAGCTTGTAGAAATGCACTTCTTCAATGAACTGCCACCGTGGAAAGTGGCTGAGGAACTCCACATTTGCGATAGGAAATTCTATCGCTTGCAGGCTGAAATTCTCGTGTTACTGGCCCATAGGCTGGGATTGTGACTCATTTTCCACCCCATGAACCGACTGCAAAATACTGCACTTACCAGAATTTGTATTGTCAAGGTTTGCTTATTCCCTTACACTGCGAACTTGTTAGGATTGCCTCTATGAATACGGAAACTTAACGCCATAGTGGTAGTATTCTCTGCTACTATGGAGCTGTTTATACCCAAAAGCGAAAGTTTATAGCCTTCTTTTGCGGATATGCTGTTAAGTTTAAACTTTGTCCTTACAAATGACTAGCGTCAACTTTAAGACTGCAATTGTAACTTTTACCGCATACCTTGACAATATCGGGACTGGATTACACATTGAACTGCAATATTTTGCAGTCGGATTGGGGACTGCAAATTTTTGCAGTTTGCCCTTTCCCCTTTGGCCTATCGCTTAAGATTGTGACCGGAATTGAATTCCGCACATAGAACCTTAACAACCTTAACACTCAGGCAGAGAACCTTAACAACCTTAACAGGAAAGGAAGCGTAACAACCGTAACACTGGCCTTATTAAGCGTAACAGTTTAACACGAACAAGGCGAACATTGGCAAAAATAAGGCGAACGTTGTCAACCGTGACATTGGCAGGGATTAGCTTGACACCTTGACAGAAAGGAGCACAAAAGGAGCGAAAAAGGAGCACATTTTTAGGGTATCCCCATTTTACGGATGCCTTCCTGCCTCGGGAAGTCATTTGCTAAGAAATACTAAGACTGCAAAGGGTATTCCAACTTGGAACATCCTTGTGGCTTAGTAAAACTTAGGATAAATGGGACAAAGCGGGACAAGATGAAACGATGGGACATTAGTCACTAGACTAAAAGCGGAAACTTGCGTCCGCATTGTCCGCAACGTCCGCACTCTTGCGTTGGGAAAGAAGGCAAAAGAAAGGCAAAAAGAAGGCAAAAGAGAGAAAAGCGAGAGAGAAAAGGGAGAGGAAATAACACCCTCAGGGGAAGGGTAGCAAAAGGGTTGCAAGAGGGTTGCAAAACGAACAAAACAGGCACAAAAGGGTAGCAAAACGACAGAGAAACGACAGAAAAACCGAAGCAAGAGAGAAGCAAAAGGGAAGCAATTGAAACGACCTCGGGAAACTCGAGGCCATAGTAACAGGCCCAAAATTGGACTCGTAGGGCCTTGCGTTAAAGGCACGAGGCTCATGGCTCGCTTGAGGAAAACGCAAAATATCGCAAAGATTCACACCCCATAAGGGCCTGTGGAAAACAAATGTAAAACTTAAGGAAGGCAAAAAGAAGGCAAAACAGAGGCAATTTGCGGTTTTTGCGAGGTTGAAGAAAGGCCATTGCCTAAACAAGTTTTAACATAGGCAAAAGCAGGATACCGAAACATAGCGAACAGAAGCATTGAATAAGGCCATTGATGACCTCCAAACAGCGTATAAAAAGCTTACAAAAAGCTGATTGATAGCGGAATACACGGGAACAGAAAACCCACGTAAAAACGGACATTTTCGGACGTTGTAAGTCAATTTAAGTCAATTTTTCAAGCGAACCTAACGAACCGAACCATAGATAAAAAAGGGCCGGGATGAATTATACCACCCCGGCACTTGACTTACACCAGCTTTCTCGGTGCTCTCTTGCCCATCTGCTGTAACTTCTGCACGGGAGAAGCCTTCTCGTGGATTTCCTTAATATCGTCCTGCGAAAGCCTGACGTAACGCCTTGTCATAGTCAAATCAGTATGACCTAAAATTCTTTGAAGGCTGAACGGGTCACCGCCTGCTTTGAGGAACTCGATGGCGAAAGTATGACGCAAACCGTAGGGAGTGACTTTTATTCCTGCTTTGTTGCAGTAATCCCTCATCCTTCTGTCCCAATGCTGGCGACAAAGCGGGAGACCGTTTTCTGTTGCAAATAAAGGCACATCATCATCCCACCAATCGGGGCGTAACTTTAAGAACCTTGCAAGCTGTTGAACGGTGAAAGGAGTAATTACAAGCGTGCGTCCTACCCTTGTCTTTGATACTTCGGGCCTTATCCGTATTTCTCTCGATTCAAGGTTTAAATCCGACACCTTGACTTGAAACAACTCTCCGGGCCTTGCTCCGGTATCTATCTGCACTAACATAAGGCAATAGTCCCTTAACCCTGCATAACTCTTTTTATTGGGCTGTTCGAGTAGCTTTTTAACTTCCTCCAGTGAAATATGCCTGATATTGTTTATATCTTCCTTGGCTTTCTTTATCCCTTCCGTTGGATTGGCTGGGAGATACCCTTGACTTACACACCACGAAAAGAAGGCCCTGAGGTATTTTAGGCGGGTGTTTCTTGTAGCAGGTGCGACTTCTTCGCTAAAGTATTTGAATATTGCTTTACGGAGGGAATTGTAATCGTGCACATCGGGGAATTTTTCAAGAAAACGGTTGATGTGATAAGTGTAGTCTTCGAGGGTGCGGGGTGCGAGTCCACTCGCTGACTTAAAAAGCAGGAATTCGTCCCTTGCTAACTGCAAATCCATGACTTTGGGGTTGAGTTTAGCAATTTTGGCCATGAAAAAACCCCCTTTCAGAGTTTCCGGACTCTTTGAGGGGGGTTAATCCGTAGAACCCTTGATTTATAAGCTTTGGTAGCCCTAAGGGGACTCGAACCCCTGTTTCCGCCGTGAGAGGGCGGCGTCCTGGACCGCTAGACGATAGGGCCATAAATGATTTGGCTGCGGGACTAGGATTCGAACCTAGACAGCATGATCCAGAGTCATGAGTGCTACCGTTACACCATCCCGCAGCATTGCAAAAAATATATTAGCACAATATTTATTTTAAGTCAATAGGTATCGTTTTATTCTGTGTTTTTATTCTATGATAATGTCATATTAAAATTTCTCTGTGAAAATGTCAATTTAACTATGTGAAATCTCCACCAGCCTGCAAAAGGAGCAAATTTCAGTTGTGGTTACCTGTCCGCAAATTTTGCATTCCTTTAAATCCAGTTCCTCTCTTACGTCCTGAAAATGTTTTCTGCCCTTTTCCAAAAAATTTATTAAAAACCTTTGCTTTGTGCCAGGGCTTTTCTCTTCCAATTTATTTAAAACTTCTTTGTATAAAATGGAACTTGCGCCGACCGCATGGGGACATTCATCGTGAATAAATTTTATCCCGTTAAATAAAATATACGACAAATTCTCCCGCTCGGTGAGGGTAAAAAGCGGCTTTACCTTTTTTACCAATTTTGGGTGAGTGCTGGGCAGCACCGGAGCCTGCCTTGCCAAGTAGCCTTCCTGCCAGTTTAAAGTATTTCCCAGCAAAGTTGCCGCTTCATCATCTAAATTATGTCCTGTCGCTACGGTAGTAAAACCACCATCCAAAGCAACTTTATTAAAGAGGTATCTTTTTATTGTACCGCATATGGAACACGGACTTCTTTTTAGTTTTTTTGAGATTTTTCCTATTTCCAATCCATACTCTTTTTTAATATTTTTTATTATTAACGGCAATTTTCTTTCTTCAGCATAATTCTCAACTATTTCCTGGGACCTGTTCGAGTAATCTCCAATACCCAAATTAATATACATAGCGGTTACATCATACCCGTTTTTATTCAGAACATCCCATAAAGCCATGCTGTCTTTTCCGCCGGAAACAACTACCAGGATCTTTTCTCCCTTTTTGAACATTTTTTCTCTCTTTATATTTTTATCGACCTGGTTGTAATAATAATGCAAAAAGCAGTTTTCACAGAAAGCAGCATTATGTCTTTCAATGTATATTACTGCCTTATCTTTGCATCTCCTGCATCGCATATTATTCCCCCTCATCATCCTCCCGATATAGCCGATAAAACTTCCACGGTGTCCTCATCTTTTATCAACTCATCGGGCGTTACCATTTTACCGTTTTTCAATACCACATGGGATTCTAAACTAAAATTCAATTCCTGGGCTAACTGTTTTACTGTTTTATTTCCTGACAATTCTATCTCTTTTTTAAAAGGCGTATAAAAAATAATTTTCATAGATGTTTAATTCCCCCTAAAAACCTTTTTGATATTCCCTGAAAGCTTTTTCTACTTCTCTCTGAGCATCTCTTCTTTTTATATCCTCCCTTTTGTCGTACAATGTCTTTCCTTTGGCAAGTGCCAACTCTACCTTTATTTTCCCTCTTTCGTTAACATATAATTTCAACGGGATAAGAGTAAGCCCCTTTTCCTTGACAAGTCCGTAAAGCCTCATTATTTCTCTTTTATGCATTAAAAGTTTCCTTGGCCTCAAAGGGTCCTTATTAAAAATATTGCCCTTTTCATAAGGGCTTACGTGCATATTGTATATAAAAATTTCTCCGTTTTCAACCCTCGCAAAGCTGTCCTTTAAATTTGCCTTCCCTTCCCTTATGGATTTAACCTCCGTACCCGCCAATGCAATTCCCGCTTCATAAGTTTCCAATATATGGTAATCATGATAAGCCTTTCTATTTGTCACCAGGTCCCTGTACGCCTTAGGCAAAAGTATTCCCCCTTTACAGCTCATTTTCAATGACATCCACCAGTGCAAAATCTATCTGTCTTTCCATCTTGTCCACTTTTATCACTCTTACCCTGACTTTATCTCCAATTTTAAATTCTCTTTTTGTCCTTTCTCCCCTTAATGTCAATGTCCTTTCATCAAATATATAATAATCATCCTCTAAATTGCTTACATGCACCAGTCCTTCCACGGTATTTTCCAATTCCACAAAAAATCCAAAAGATGTGGTGCTCGAAATTATCCCGTTAAACTCCTCCCCTATTCTATCTTCCATATATTCTACCATTTTCAGCTCAACCGTTTCCCTTTCCGCATCATCCGCAATTCTTTCCCTTTCGGAAGATAATTTTGCTACCTTGCCCAGAATTTTACTTAATTGTTCCTGCCTTTTCTCGGTAATACCGCCTTCCAGCTGTTCCCTTAAAATTCTGTGAATTATTAGGTCCGGATACCTTCTAATGGGAGATGTGAAATGTGTATAAAAACTGGTTGCAAGGCCAAAATGGCCAACATTTTCATCACTGTAACGGGCACGTTTTAAAGATCTTAAAAGTACTGTATTCACTACCTTCTCTTCCGGTTTACCTTTTACTTCCTCCAGAACCCTTTGCAGCGCTTTGGGTTTAAGATTTCTAATACCCTTTATTTTATAACCAAGATGATCGAGAAACTCCTGAAGAGAAAAAATTTTTTCCATATCCGGAACCTCGTGAATTCTATAAACGAAAGGTATCTTGAGCCAGAATATATGTTCTGCTATTACTTCATTTGCCGCCAGCATAAATTCTTCTATCATTTTGTGAGAGGTTCTTCTTTCTTCTCTAACAATAGCAACCGGTTTTCCGTTTTCGTCTAATTTAACCTTGGCTTCTTCTAAATTGAAATCAAGGCTGCCCCTATCAAATCTCTTTTTATTTAAAATTGCGGCAAGCTCCGCCATTAATTTGAAATCCTCTACCAGATATTCATATCTTTTAATTACTTCTTCATCCTGGTCCTCCAGTATTCTATTTACCTCGTCGTAGGTCATCCTTTCACAGCTTCTAATTACACTTGGGGTTATATTGTATTTTTTTACTTCTCCCTTTTCATCAAAGTCAATTATAACACTGATTGTTAATCTGTCCACTTTTGGATTTAGACTGCAAATACCGTTGGAAAGCTTGGGAGGTAGCATGGGAATTACCCTGTCCACCAGATATACGCTGCAGCCTCTTTTCATGGCCTCGATATCAAGAGGGGTCTTTTCTTTTACATAGTAACTGACATCGGCAATATGAACTCCCAGCCTGTAACCTCCGGGAATCCTTTCCACGGAAACTGCATCGTCAAAATCCTTGGCATCCTCCCCATCTATGGTTACTATCTTATGTCCCCTTAAATCCAGCCTGCCCTTTATATCTTCTTCAGTGACATAATCGGGAATACTCTCAATCTGCTTTAATACCTTTTTGGGAAATTCTAAAGGTAAATCGTATTTTTTTATTATTGAAAGAATATCCACACCTTTTTCTTCTGCGTAGCCGAGCACCTCGACGATACTTCCTTCAGGATTTCTCCTTCCTTCAGGCCATTTGGTGAGGCTCACCACTACCTTTTGCCCGGATTTAGCACCCTTTAACTCATCTTTTGGAATTATTACATCGTAAAAAAATCTTTTATCATCGGGAGACACATAGGCCACATGCTTTTGTATTTCTAAGGTTCCGACGATCTTTTTATTTGCTCTTTTTAAAATTCTTATTACTTCCCCTTCCATGCGTCCCCCGGCAGGTTTATATGTGGGCCTAACTATTACCCTGTCGTTATGGGTAGCACCGTGCAGATTCTCAAGGCTAATATATATATCTTCCTTTTCTGGGTCATCAGGAATTAAAAAGGCATACCCTCCCCGATGTCCCTCAAGTCTACCCACAACGAGGTTCATCCTTTCGGGAAGGCCGTATTTACCCCTTCTATTTTTTACCACAAGCCCCTCTTTCTCCATGTACATCAAGGTTTTGAGAAATATATCCGCTTCTTTCATTTCAAGACCTAAGCTGTGCAATAGTTCCGCTTCAGACATCGGTTTGTATTCCATTTTTTTCATTAGTTCCAGGATTTTTTCCTGAAGGTTCATTTATCATGCCTCCCCGTAAATATAAATATTAAAGTCCCAGTTCTTGATGGATTTCCTTCATTGCCTCCAGAGCAAGAGTTATGAATTCTTCCAGCGAAAGATTAATTTCTTTACATGCTAAAATTTTTTCTCTACTGGCACCTTTAGCGAAAGTCTTTTCGTAAAATCTATTAATTACAAATTGTGTATCAATTGACGCAAGCTTTTTATCCGGATGAATTAAAGCACTTGCAACAATGAGGCCGGTAATTGGATCTACAGCAAACATAGCTTTATCAAGTAAGGTTTCCCTTTTAATTCCGTGGTCTTCATTATGGGCTTCTATGGCGTGGGCTATTTCTTCCCCCAGTCCCCATTCCCTGGCCAGTTTTCCTCCAACAAGGCTGTGCTTTGACATATCATCCTTTACCATATCGTAATCCACATCGTGAAGTAATCCCGTTAAACCCCATTTATCCTCATCTTCACCGAAATGCCTTGCAAGCCTTCTCATTACTGCCTCTGCGGCAATCATATGTTTTACCAGGTTTTTGTTTGAGACCTTTTCTTTAACTATTTTTAACGCTTCTTCCCTTGTCAATTTCGGTCACTCCTTTTTATATTTTTACCAGATATATTTTCAATTATTGTACAAGTTTTGCCAGGATTTTTCAAGAAAAAGACTTATATCAATATTTTAATACCTATTGCTGCCAGTAAACCCATTAATCCCCCAAAATAAAAAGGGGCACTTGGTCCAAAAAGATTCCACAGCATCCCTGCTAAAAACGATGCCGGGAAAAGCCCAATTCCTACCAGTGTGGCATGTAACCCTATCATAGTACCCCTTACTTGCTCGGGTGCTACTTCCGAAATAAAGGCTTTTTCAACTCCTTCAGTAAATGCCATATAAAGTCCGTATATACCGAAAAGTACCCAAATGGTAACCGGCATTTTTGCCAATGCAAATCCAAAATAAACTATTCCATAAGCTAAATATCCCATTACTATCATACGTTTTCTTCCTATTTTGTCGGAAATTATCCCCGCCGGGTAAGAAAGAATATCGTAAACTATATTGTAAATCAGATATAGTAATATCACTGTTTTATCGTTAAACCCCACATTTTTTGCCTTCAAAAGCAAAAACTGGTTGGATGAATTGCCCAGTGTGAAAATAAACATGATTATCAAGAACATTTTCAATCTGTTATCTAATTTATTCCACTCAAGGGATAATTTTTTCGATTTCATCCCTCTTTCTCCCTTTTCTCGAATAAAAAATAAAGCCATTACCCCGAGAAGAGCGGGTATTAAAGATGCCAAAAAAATTTTATTATAATTTATACCGGGTGCACTTATTAAAATATAGGCTGTTAATACCCCTATTACCGCTCCCAGGGTATCCATTGCCCTGTGAAGTCCGAAGGCTTTACCGAGTTCCTCCTTTTTTGCCGATTCTGCGATTAAGGCATCTCTCGGGGCGGTTCTTATCCCCTTCCCAAATCTATCTAAAATCCTTGCCGTTAATACCATTGGCCAGGAAAATGATAAATAAAGGATTACCTTGCCGACGGTAGATATTCCGTAACCAGAAATGGCAAAAGCCTTTCTTTGCTTAACTTTATCCGAATAATACCCCGAAAAAACCTTAAGTAAACTGGCGATGCTTTCAGCAATTCCTTCTATAGTTCCTACGATTAACGGTGTGGCTCCCAATCGTGTGGTTAAATATATTGGAAGAAGAGGATATACCATTTCGGTGCTTATGTCCGTTAATAAACTGGTTAATCCGAGCACTATCACATTCCACATACTAAGCCATCCCTTCCCTTTGATATATCTTATTGGAAAATTCTTTCAAAGCATTTTCACATTCTTCTATAATTCTCAAAGCCGAATCCCTTTTAGGAGCATTGAAAAAATCTCTTTTATTGATTTTTTCATGCCACCTTTTTAATTTGTCAAGTTCCTCATCGTTTTCCTCTAACTCGGCAAACGTAAAATTTTCTCTTTCTGTCTCCTTTTGTATTTCTTTTAAAAAGTCCTCACATTTGTCAATGAGTTCCTGGTATTCCTCATCCCTTTGCTTATTAAAATTGGCTATAAGCATATTACTGTCTTTATCGGAAATATTATGTACTGTAAAAGCATAGGATTCTCCCCCGTTATTTCGAATATCCAGGGCAATTTGAAGAATTTCTTTTCCCGCTTCCTCAAAGTAAGGCATTATCGCCACCGACTGTTGAATATAAAAGGCTCCCATATCTTTAAGCTTTCGCCATACTTTTACCCTCTGGGTAGAAGGTTCTTTCGGGACCTTATAAACAAACAGTAACCACTCTTTTGTTTGATCTTCTTTCATCCATTCCCCTCCTTGTAAATATAATTTGCAACATTTGTTTTTAAATATTGTAACATTTGTTTCATTTTAATGCAACTTTTTTTTTTTACTTTTTTTCTTGCAGGAAAAAAAATACTGTAATAGAATATATATCAATATAACAGAATATATGAAAGGAGGGTTTTTCATGACATCTTTGAAACAGATTTATAAATGCGAAATATGCGGTAATATTGTGGAAGTAGTTCATACCGGTAAAGGACAGCTGGTTTGCTGCGGAAAGCCGATGAACCTTTTAGTTGAAAATACCGTGGACGCAAGCAAGGAAAAACACGTACCGGTCATAGAAAAAATCGAAGGTGGCTTTAAAGTAAAAGTTGGCAGTGTTCCACACCCTATGGAGGAAAAGCATTTCATAGAATGGATAGAGCTCATCACCGATAAAGGAATTTTAAGAGAATTTCTTGCACCGGGACAGGCTCCTGAAGCAGTTTTTTGCACCGATGCGGACAAAGTAACCGCAAGGGAATACTGCAATATCCATGGACTCTGGTCTGCAAAAAACGAAGAATAAAAAAGTGGGTTTTATAACCCACTTTTTTATTTCTTATTAATAGTTTTCAGCAAGCCTTTCGTAAAAAGCCCTGGGGTGATCACAGGCCGGGCACTTCTCCGGCGGTTCGGGACCTTCATGTATGTATCCGCAATTCCTGCAACGCCATTTAATTGGTGTTTCGTTTTTAAAAATGCTGCCTTCTTTTAACCTCTGCAGCAGTTTTCTGTACCTTTCCTCATGAGCCTTTTCCACTTCCGCAACTTTCTCAAAATGTTCAGCAATTTCAATAAACCCTTCTTCTCTGGCTACCTTTGCAAATTCCTTATACATACTTGTCCATTCGTAGTTTTCTCCGCCTGCAGCTTCTTCAAGATTTTTCTCCGTATCTTTAATTAACCCCAAATACTTCGCCCATACCTTTGCATGCTCTTTTTCGTTCTCGGCAGTTTCTAAAAATATAGAAGCAATTTGCTCGTATCCCTCTTTTTTAGCTACCGATGCAAAATAGGTGTACTTGTTCCTTGCCTGGGATTCTCCGGCAAAGGCTTCCAGTAAATTTTTCTCAGTCCTTGAACCTTTTAATTCCATTTTATCCCTCCTTATTACTTTCTTATTTCATATATTTACATATATCGATAAAAATGTCAATTCGTGCATTGTTAAAAATTAATCTTTATTTGCAAAAAACTTCAATATCTCCATCGGTAATGGGAAAATGATAGTGGAATTCTTTTCTACAGCAATTTCAGAAAGGGTTTGCAATTGTCTTAGCTGTAAAGCTCCGTAATTTTGTGCAATGATCTTTGCGGCTTCCGATAACTTTTCTGCAGCCTGGAGTTCCCCTTCCGCCCTAATGATTTTAGCCCTTCTTTCCCTTTCCGCCTCGGCCTGCTTTGCCATAGCGCGTTTCATTTCTTCCGGCAATTCAATGGATTTTATTTCCGTTGCGGTTACTTTTACGCCCCAGGGATCCGTAGCTCTATCCAGCTCCTCTCTCAACATTTCATTTAGTTCCTGCCTTTTTGCCAGTATTTCGTCTAAATCGTATTTCCCCAATATTGCTCTTAGAATCGTCTGGGCAAGTAAACTGGTAGCATTGAAGTAATTTTGTACTTTTAATACTGCAAGTTCAGGTTGAAATACGTTAAAATAAACTACCGCATCGATATTTACGGGTATATTGTCCTTTGTTATAATCTCCTGTCTTGGAACATCAATCGTAGCTGTCCTTAAATCTACTATAAGCATCCTGTCAATCCCAAATGGCATAATTACATTAATGCCCGGTCCAACAACATATGCAAATTTTCCAAATCTCAGTAAAACCCCTCTTTGATATTCATTAACAATTTTAACGGTATTTGCCATTAACGAAATCAATATAAAAAACAATATTATTGAAAACACCAGGTTCCCTGCAAAAATTGAAGCACCAAGAATAACTGCCGAGACTGCAGAGGTTAAAACTATTACTGAAGTTCTTTTAGAATTTAGTGAAAATAAAACCCATGCAACACAAAAAAGTGCTTGAATTATTATTACAATAAAGTTAACGGTATTTAGAAACGCCCAGATATTAAGCACCATCTCTCGCACACCTCCATCCTTTAAACTTAATATACACCATTTTGCCAATTATTTCAAACTATTTTTCCTATTGCCCTTTGATTTCATTATTATAGTACACATCTTAAATATTTTTAATAACAAAAACCCTGCACAAAAAGTGCAGGGTTTTTGTTATTACATGAAAAGGGGTGCAAAAACCAGCGCCACAATAGTCATAAGTTTTATTAAGATGTTTAATGAAGGACCGGAAGTATCCTTGAAAGGATCTCCTACCGTATCACCTACTACCGCTGCTGCATGGGTAGGTGTACCTTTGCCTCCGTAGTTTCCTTCTTCAATATATTTTTTGGCATTGTCCCATGCCCCACCGGAGTTTGCCATTTGTATAGCTATCATTACTCCGGTTACCAGTGCACCGGCTAAGAGCCCTCCCAAGGCTTCCTTCCCAAAAATGAACCCTATTAGCAAGGGAACTGCTACTGCCATAAGACCGGGAATAATCATTTCTTTCAGGGCCGCTCTTGTACTTATGTCAACACACCTGGCATAATCGGGTTTAGCTTTTTCTTCCATTATTCCCGGGATTTCTTTAAATTGACGGCGCACTTCTTCTATCATTTGATAGGCAGCCTTACCAACAGCTTCCATTGTCATAGCGGAGAATAAGTAAGGAAGCATACCACCAATTAAAAGCCCTACAATTACTTCCGCATTTAAAAGGTTTATGCCTTCTCTTAATCCCGCTGCAGAAGTATACGCCGAGAAAAGAGCAAGTGCTGTTAAAGCTGCGGATCCAATGGCAAATCCTTTACCCATAGCTGCGGTTGTATTCCCTACAGCATCCAGCTTATCGGTAATTTTTCTTACGGATGGATCAAGTTCTGCCATTTCAGCAATTCCACCCGCGTTATCTGCTATCGGACCGTAGGCGTCTACCGCTACCGTCATGCCTGTCGTTGAAAGCATGCCGATTGCCGCCAAGGCAATACCGTAAAGCCCCGCTAATTTATAGGAAAGAATAACCGAAAGGGCAATGAAGATAACCGGTAATGCTGTACTTTTCATACCTACTGCAAGACCGGTAATAATATTTGTCGCAGGACCGGTTTGGGACGCTTTTGCAATCTCTTTTACCGAAGAATAACTCGAAGAGGTATATATTTCCGTCAAAAGGCCTATAATTGTACCCACCACTATACCTGATGCTGTTGCATAAAAAGCGTTTATCTCTCCTAATATGTATTTACTCAAGAAAAAGCTCGAGATAATCACAAGAATCGCGCTGGCAAATGTTCCATTTCGTAAGGCTTTCTGAGGATCGCTGCCTTCACCCGTTCTTACGAATAATGTGCCAATAATTGAGCTGATGATACCTGCAGCAGCTATTATAAGCGGGAAAATAATACCCTTTAGACCGTAGGGTTGTCCTGTTGTGGTGCTCACTGCAACGGCACCAATAGCCATTCCTGAAACTATGGAACCTACATAGGATTCAAAAAGATCTGCTCCCATTCCCGCTACGTCGCCAACGTTATCGCCCACGTTGTCCGCAATTACGGCAGGGTTTCTGGGGTCATCCTCCGGAATCCCAGCTTCAACTTTACCCACAAGGTCCGCTCCTACGTCCGCTGCTTTTGTGTATATTCCGCCGCCTACCCTTGCAAAAAGGGCGATCGAACTTGCTCCCAGTGCAAATCCGTTTATAACTTCAAAACTTTTTACATCCGACGGATTTCCAAAGAGGTAATACATTATCCCAAGTCCGAGAAGCCCGAGGCCGACAACGGACATTCCCATAACCGCCCCACCTGAAAAAGCAATGCTCAAGGCTTTGTTTTGGCCTTCCTGGGCGGCATTAGCCGTCCTTACATTAGCGCGGGTAGCCACATTCATGCCAATAAAACCTGCAAGCACCGATGCAATTGAACCGGTAATGTAGCATACCGCCGTATTCCAGCTTATGAAAAATCCTATTATCAAAAACATTGCTGCGACAAAAATCAAAAGAGTCTTATATTCTCTAAAGAGAAACGCCATTGCGCCTTCATGAATCGCATCTGAAATTTCCTGCATCCTTTGGTTGCCGGCAGGACTTTTTACCACCTTCATAGCAAGGAAAAACGCAAATATCAATGCTACTATCCCTGCTATGGGCGCCAGTGCTATTAAGTTTTCCATTGTAATGCTCCCTCCAAAATATATGTTATTTTGTAAATAATATCATCATTACTATTGATAGAATCAAAAACAGGGCAGCAAGAATCTCGGTGAATTTAGCAAGCTTTTCTTCTATACCCTTTTTCTTGCCGAAAAAAAGTTCTGCTCCTCCACCGATTACCCCTGAAAGACCCGCACTTTTACCGGGCTGTAAAAGGACAGTAACAATAAGTCCAATGCAAATTAGCATATAGATAATTGATACAGCAATTTTTAGTGCCGACATCTTTGCACCCCCTATATTTTAATTAACGAAAGTTATTTTATCACAATGTGCAAAAAAACTCAATATTTTACAGTTTTTAAACCTGCCTCTATTGGTAAAATAAATGTTTTCTAAGTTTATCAGTATTATTTCTAAAATTCATGTATTTTATAATTATCAATGTTAAATAAAAAAGGCCTCATATGTTTTATATATATACCTGAGGCCTTTTTAATCCCATGAAATTGCTTTCTTATTTTATATTATAAAAGGCTTTCATTCCCGGAAATTCTGCAGCAATCCCGAGCTCTTCTTCAATTCTTAAAAGCTGATTGTATTTTGCAACCCTATCGGTCCTCGAAGGTGCTCCTGTTTTAATTTGCCCGGCATTTACCGCAACTACCAGGTCTGATATCGTTGTATCCTCAGTTTCGCCGGATCTATGGGATATTATAGCGGTATAACCCGCACGTTCAGCCATTTTTATAGCATTTAAAGTTTCCGTAAGAGTACCGATTTGATTGAGTTTTATAAGTATCGAATTTGCAACCCCGAGCCTTATCCCTCTCTCTAACCTTTCAGTATTTGTTACAAAAATGTCGTCTCCCACCAGCTGAATTTTGTTTCCGAGAGCCTGGGTTAGCATTTGCCATCCTTCCCAGTCTTCCTCAGCCATACCGTCTTCAATAGATATAATGGGGTATTTTTCTACCAACCTTACGTAATATTCCACCATTCCCGCTGAATCGTATTCAAGACCTTCTCCCTTTAATTGATATTTTCCATCTTTATAAAACTCCGTAGCAGCAGGATCGAGGGCTATAAAAATATCTTCTCCGGGGACATAGCCCGCTTTTTCTACGGCTTCTAATATAACCTTTATAGCTTCTTCATTGGAAGAAAGATTGGGTGCAAAGCCTCCTTCATCCCCTACAGCCGTATTTAATCCTTTATCAGCCAATACCTTTTTTAAAGTATGAAAGGTTTCCGATCCCATTCTTAGAGCCTGGGCAAAGCTTTTTGCACCTACAGGCATTATCATGAATTCCTGCAGGTCCACATTGTTATCCGCATGCTTACCGCCATTTAAAATATTCATCATAGGTACGGGCAAAATTTTTGCATTTACTCCACCTATATATCTATAAAAACTTATCCCCAGATAATCGGCCGCAGCTTTGGCACAGGCTAAGGATACGCCGAGTACTGCATTTGCCCCAAGTTTTCCCTTGTTGGGAGTTCCGTCAAGATCGATTAATAAACTATCTATATTCACCTGGTCAAGCGCATCCATTCCTATGATTTCCCGGGCAATAATGCTGTTCACATTTTCCACAGCTTTCAATACGCCTTTTCCTTGAAATCTCTTAGGATCCTTGTCCCTTAATTCAACTGCTTCAAACTGTCCTGTAGAAGCTCCCGATGGTATTGCAGCCCTTCCAAAACTGCCGTCTTCCAGAACCACTTCAACTTCTATTGTTGGATTTCCTCTGGAGTCCAGTATCTCTCTTGCATAAACATCAACGATAGTTGACATAAAGATCCCCTTTCTTTACAAAATTTATTCTAAAATTAAATTTTGACCCGTCATTTCCTGGGGTTTATCCAAACCTAAAAGGTAAAGCATTGTGGGAGCCACATCCGCAAGTATACCCCTTCTCAGTCTATATGCTTTATCATCTATTATTATAAACGGTACAGGATCACCGGTGTGGGCGGTGTATGGTTCGCCGGTCTCCGGGTCCTTCATCCTTTCCACATTTCCGTGATCAGCAGTGATTATGGTAATGCCCCCAGTTTTTTTAACCGCATCTACCACCCTGCCCAAACAATCATCCACCGCTTCCACCGCTTTTACCGCCGCATCAAAAACTCCGGTGTGACCGACCATATCGGGGTTTGCAAAGTTTAAAATTATTACATCGTAGTAATTTCTATTTATTTGACGGATTACTTCCTCCGTTACTTCATAGGCGCTCATTTCCGGTTTCATATCGTAAGTCGGAACTTTTGGAGACGGGATAAGTATTCTATCCTCTCCGGGAAAAGCTTTTTCCATTCCTCCGTTAAAAAAGAAAGTAACATGGGCATATTTTTCCGTTTCGGCAATTCTCAGCTGCTTAAATCCCGCTTTAGATATTACTTCTCCAAAGATATTATTCAGGGATTGTGGTTTGTATACCACATTAGCGTTTTTCACCTTTTCATCGTACTGCGTCATTGTAACGTAATATACCTTTAAAAAACCTTTCCTCCTAATAAAACAATCAAAATCCTCATCGCAAAAGGCATAGGTAAGCTGCCTTGCCCTGTCCGGCCTAAAGTTAAAAAATATAATTGAATCCCCGTCGTTTATTGTAGCAACAGGTGATTTATCATCCTTTAAAATAACGGTGGGTATGACAAACTCATCGGTTTCTCCTCTTTCGTAAGCCATTTCAAGGGCATCCATAGCGCTACCGGCGTAAATACCTTCTCCTAAGACCATTGCATCATAAGCTTTTTGAGTTCTATCCCATCTTTTGTCCCTGTCCATCGCATAGTATCTACCAGAAATGGTCGCTATCTTTCCGGTTCCTAATTCCCTCATCTTTTCTTCTAATTGCTCTATATAAATTCTAGCACAGGCAGGTGGGACATCCCGTCCATCCAAAAAAGCGTGAATATAAACCCTTTCCACCTGGTGTTCCCTGGCTAATCGAAGGAGTGCGAAAAGATGCTCCATATGGCTGTGGACGCCGCCATCGGACAGTAAACCCATTAAATGTAAGGAGCTATTATTTACCTTTACATTTTCCACTGCTTTCAATAAAACTTCATTCTTAAAAAATTCGCCCTTTTTTATATCCTCACTTATCCGGGTAAGTTCCTGATATACTATTCTTCCGGCACCCAAATTTAAATGTCCCACTTCCGAATTCCCCATTTGCCCTTCCGGAAGACCTACAGCTAAACCGCTGGCTTCTAAAATTGTACCGGAGTATTCTTTAAAAAATCTATCGAAATTGGGTGTATTTGCCCTGGCTATTGCATTTACTTCTACTCTGTCATCAAGTCCCCATCCATCCAGGATTACCAGTACCAAAGGTTTTTTCCTCACAATTATTCAACTCCCTGTTCTTTGTAAGCACATATTTTGTAAAAACTCTGCGGATCCACGCTGGCACCGCCTACTAAAACCCCATCTATATCCCGTTCCTGCATCAGCGCTTTGATATTATCCGGTTTTACACTACCTCCATATAGGATTCTTATATTCTCTGCAATATTTTTATTGTAAAGGGTTTCTATTTCCTTTCTAATACTTTTTATAACTTCCTGGGCATCTTCAGGGGTAGCAACCTTTCCCGTGCCAATAGCCCAGATTGGCTCATAAGCAAAAACTATCTCTTCTCCGCTTAAAAGCTCTACATCCGCTAATGCTTTACGAACTTGAGGCAAAACTACTTTTAAAGTTAGATTCTCTTCCCTTTGTTTCAAATTTTCTCCAACACAAATAACCGGCTTTATACCGTGCTTTAAAACTGCCCGTACCTTTTTATTTACCGTTTCATCGGATTCTGCAAAATGCTGCCTTCTTTCGGAATGACCTATAATCACGTACTCGCAGGGTATTTCCTTAAGCATGTTCGGTGAAATTTCACCTGTAAAAGCGCCCTTTTCCTCCCAGTGCACATTTTGAGCTCCAATCTTTATTTTAGTTCCCGCAGTTTTCTTAGCAGCCTCCCATAGGCTTGTAAAAGGAGGGAAAATTGCAATTTCTACTCCTTCTAAGTTTTCTACTAATTTTATAAAATCATCAAAAAACCTCATGGTCTCAGAAACATTGTTGTACATCTTCCAATTACCCGCAATTAAGGGATGTCTCATTCAAAATACCCCCATATCACTTATCATTTAATACTGCAACCCCTGGAAGTTCCTTGCCTTCCAAAAATTCAAGAGATGCTCCCCCACCTGTGGAAATATGGGTCATTTTATCCGCAAATCCCAGCTGTTCCACTGCTGCGGCCGAATCTCCGCCACCGACAATTGTAATGGCTCCCGATTCCGCCATAGCCTCTGCAATTGCAAGAGTACCTTTTGAAAAGGATTTTATTTCAAATACTCCCATAGGCCCGTTCCATACCACCAGTTTAGCTTTTTTAATTATTTGTGCAAACTTTTCCCTCGTTTTCTCTCCAATATCTACCCCTATTAAATTTGAGGGGATTTCTCCTACGGATACGGTTTTATAATCTGTTCCTTCTTTTATTTCTTCTGCAACAACTACATCCTCGGGTAATTCCAATTTTACACCTTTTTCCTTGGCCTCTTTAATTATAGACCCCGCCAGTTCTATTTTATCCTCTTCCAGTAGTGATCTTCCAATTTCATAACCTAAGGCTTTTAAGAAGGTAAAAGCCATGCCCCCTCCGATTAGCAGGGAGTCAACTTTATTCAGCAAATTGGTAATGACACCAATTTTGTCACTTACTTTTGCTCCGCCGAGAACCGCAACAAAAGGCCTTTCAGGATTTTCCAGAGCCTTTCCCATTATCTCAATTTCTTTCTGCATTAAAAAGCCCGCACCCGAAGGCAAAAATTCCGCTATTCCGGCGGTAGAAGCATGAGCTCTGTGAGCCGTACCGAAAGCATCGTTTATGTAAATCTCAGCAAGATCGGCAAGTTTTTTTGCAAAATCTCTGTCATTTTCCTCTTCCTGAGGATAGAATCGGAGGTTTTCCAATAATAATACGTCCCCTGGGTTCATATTACTTACCAAATTTTCAACCTTTTCTCCTATACAATCTTCGGCAAAAATTACTTCCTTATTTAAAAGTTGAGAAAGTCTCATAACTACAGGTGATAAGCTGTATTTGAGATTAAATTTACCTTTTGGTCTACCCAGATGGGAGGCAAGAATAACCTTGGCTTGATTTTCTACAAGGTAATTAATAGTAGGAAGAGCTGCTCTTATTCTAGTATCGTCGGTGATGTTGCCATTCTCATCTAAAGGTACGTTGAAATCCACGCGCACAAAAACCCTTTTGCCTTTTAAATCAAAATCCTTTACGGTTTTTTTATTCACCTTGTGTTCCCTCCCAGTTCATAAGATTTGTAACAGCGCCTTCATCAGTAATAAGATATTTGGGACTAAAAAATTTTATAAAAGCCTTGATAGCAAGGGCCTTCTTTTTTCCTCCGGCCACCGATATCACGGTAGAAATGTTTTTTATCTCATCAATGCCAATCCCCGCGCTGGGTGTATAGTGGACAACTTTTCCTTCAATATCAAAATAGTAACCGAAAGCTTCTGCAACCGCTCCTTTTTCTTTAATTATTTCAACCTCCCTTTGAGAAAGCCCCCTTCTTCTTGCCATTTCCTCAGCTATACCTATACCGTGAATTAAAATATCAGCTCTTTTGATCATTGAAATTACCTCCGAGAGCACGGGTTCCTCAATTATGGTCTTTAAGGTTTCCGGCCGTAAATTTTCGGGGACAAAAAGAAGTTTATACTTAGCACCCAGTTTTTTCGCCATTTCCGCTGCAATGGTATTTGCCTGGTATTCCACCCTTTCTCCCAGACCACCCCTTGCTGGAACCACCATTACATTTTCGTATTCCATAGTTTTTGTAATACCTCTGGGTACTTCTGCCATCGTGGACCCACCGGTAACCGCAATTATTTCTTTACCTCTAATCAAACTCTTTAAAAGGGTAGCTGCCTTCTTCCCCATTTCTCTTTTTACGCTTTCGTCGGAATCGGCATCCCCGGGAACGATCAAGCAATGGCAGTTGTACATATTCTCTATATTCGTTACATAACGGTTCAATCCCTTTAAATTGAAAATAAATTCCTCCATATCGCCGATCAGGCTTTCTCCCTCTTTCGTCAATTTCATACCATTATCGTCAATTTCAAGAAGACCGAATTCTAAAAGTTTTTTTATTTCCGTCCTTAATGTCCTCTCGGTAAAATGAGTGTAATTGGCCAACAACCTTCTGCCTATCGGCTGATAATACTGTATATTTTTTAGTATCCTGTACCTTTTTTCAATTATTTCAACAGATTCCGGCGAAATTTTTTTAATAAGTTCTGCGATATTTTCCATTAAAATCTCCTTTACCTTCAGTTTTAGAAAAATAGCCCAATAATATTGGGCTATTTTTCATTACAGTCCTTTTTCTGCAATATATTTTACCAGATCCATAACCCTGCAGGAATAACCCCATTCATTGTCGTACCATGCTATAACCTTTACAAAGTCCCCTTCAATTACCATTGTGGATAAACCATCCACAATTGAAGAATACTCCGATCCTTTGAAATCCATTGAAACCAGGGGTTCATCGGTATAACCGAGAATTCCTTTCATGGAACCCTCTGCAGCAGCTCTCAGGGCATCATTTACCTCTTCTGCCGTGACTTTCTTTTCTAACAAAACTGTAAAATCTACAATTGAAACCGTTGGGGTAGGCACTCTCAAAGCAAATCCGTTTAACTTTCCTTTTAATTCCGGAATTACCAGAGCCACAGCTTTTGCAGCACCCGTAGTTGTAGGAATTATATTTAAAGCCGCTGCCCTTGCCCTTCTTAAATCCTTATGAGGTAAATCAAGAATTCTCTGATCATTGGTATACGAGTGAACCGTATTCATTAATCCCTTCTGTATTCCAAAATTATCCATTAAGACCTTGGCTACCGGTGCAAGACAGTTGGTCGTACATGAAGCGTTAGAAATAACGTGATGCTCTTTCGGGTTGTATTTTTCATGGTTTACACCCATGACTATTGTAATATCTTCGTCCTTTGCCGGCGCTGAAATAATTACTTTTTTGGCTCCACCTTTTTCAATATGTAAAACAGCTTTGTCTTTAGAAGTAAATACACCGGAGGATTCCACCACAACATCTACTCCTAAATCCTTCCAGGGTATATTCCCCGGGTCCTTTTCCGCAAAAATCCTTATTTCCTTATCGTTCACGATTATGGAATTTCCTTTTGCTTCGACTTTGCCCTCAAACCTGCCAAAAACGGAATCGTACTTTAAAAGGTGTGCCAGGGTGGGAGCATCCATCAGGTCATTTATAGCTACAATTTCTATTTCGGGGTGATTTTTTAAAGCTGCCTTGAAGGAGTTCCTTCCAATTCTTCCAAAACCATTAATCCCCACTCTAACTTTCATAGTAATTCCTCCCTCTTCATAATTTCTTTTTTAGATTTTCTTAAAAGGAAAATTTTATACCGCCCATGCGCGGGACATTTTTTGTCCCTTTATATACATAAGTGTCCCGCTTTTGAAAAAATAAAAGGTATTATATACCCTTATATATAATACCACAAAATTCCTCGATTGTCTAATTTTTTTAAAAAATTTTTAAGCAAGTCTTTTTCTCTTGGCTGAACAGGGAATCCCTATTTCTTCCCTGTACTTAGCAACGGTTCTCCTGGAGATGTTAATACCCTTTTCTTTTAATTCATCGGCAATTTTCTGATCGCTAATAGGATTATAAGGGTTTTCCGCATTTATCATTTCTTTTATCATCTTTTTTATGGTTTCAGCGGAAATTGCGCTGCCGTCAAAGCCTTCCAAACCGTTGCTGAAGAAAAATTTAAGTTCAAATATTCCCCTTGGTGTTTGAATGTATTTGCCGTTAATCGCTCTGCTTACTGTGGATTCATGCACCCCTACTTTGTCCGCTATCTGTTTTAATGTTAAGCGTTTTAAATATGCTATACCGTTATCTAAAAACTCCTTTTGAACATCTATGATAGCTTTTATGACTTTATATAGAGTCATTCGCCTTTGTTCTATACTTTTTATCAGCCACAATGCGGATTCAAATCTCTTGGCTAAGAATTTTAGAGCACCTGGGTCCTTATCTTCCGAATTAAGCAGGGAACGGTAATAAGGATTGATTGAAAGTTTGGGTGTAACCGTATCGTTCATCAGGATTATATATTCATCGTTAATTTTTCTCACCGAAGCATCGGGTATGATGTATTGAGTTTCATTCCCCGAAGCGAAATTTCTTCCTGGCTTGGGATCCAGGGTCAGAATGATATCCTTCAATTCTTGAACCTTAGAAAGGCTAATATTTAACCTTTCGGCTATCCTGGAATATTTTGCTTCTGCTAAATCTTCCAGATGTTCTTCTATAATCCTTCTCAAGAGATCATCTAAAATCCCCTTTTGTTCCAATTGAATAATAAGGCACTCTTTTAAATCCCTTGCTCCTACACCCGGTGGGTCAAAACTTTGCACAATTTTTAATACCCGTTCCACTTCAGACTCTCTTACCTTTAGAATTTCAGCCGCTTCCCTTATGCTTAAGGTAAGGTATCCGCGGTTATCTATGTTTCCTATAAGAAACTCTCCGATTTTAAAGCTTCGTTTATCTATATTCATAAGGAAAAGCTGGTTTAGCAGATATTCCTGCAAGGTGGGGGCTAAAGAAACAAAATTCTCAAAGCTTTTTTCTTCCTTTTCTTCCTTGGGCATCCTAACAAAATCCGCATCCGCACACTGTTCTAAATACTCCTGCCATTCGATGTTGTAATCCTCTTCCCCCGGAGCGCCAATTTCTTCCTGATCTTCGTATTCCTCATCTTCAATTTCCAGAATGGGATTTTCCACCAGTTCATTTTCTATATATTCCGTAAGTTCTAAGCTCGAAAGCTGGAGTATGGTTATTGCCTGTTTTAATTCCGGCGTCATTAATAGTTTTTGAGTTTGTGTTAAATTAAGACTAAAATTTACCTGCATATAAAAGCCCCCCAAAAAATATGGAAACGGAAAATTAAAAAATAATATTGCTACATATAAATATATATTCGACAATAATTATGATTTTACCTTTTTTTAGAATTTACTAAAATTAAAACAATTATTTGAATACTATTGTTTTAATATATTATTTTTTATCTTATTGTATTCCAATTGTATTATAACACATAGAGAATAAAAAATAAAAGAGGGGTAAATCACCCCTCTTTATCCAACTTTTTAGTGGGTTTCCACATCTTTTGCCCCATTTTGCCTTAAAAGATCTGCAGCTTGCTGCACTTTTTGTTCGTGGGCTCTTATGACTGTTAGCATTTTTCCCTTCTTAACTTCCTCTTCATAGTATCTGCCCCGTTCGGCAGGAATTCCCCAATCAATAAGGCTTCCCGCTATGCCCCCCGTTGCCGCTCCCGACAACAGCCCTGCAATCGGTCCTGCTGCAAAGAGCGGCCCTATACCGGGAATAGCAAGAGCTCCTGCCCCTATGGCAAGACCCGCCAGCCCTCCAATAACTCCTCCCGTTGCGGTTCCATCGGTAAGGGTATCCATCTCCAGAGTTTCTTCATCGCCATTATTCCCGTTATTTTTTTTGCCTCCTTTTGCCACAATGGAAATCTCATTTGTATCAAAACCAGAATTTCTCAAGGCATTTACCGCTTTTTCAGCCTGCTGCTTATTTTCAAAAACACCGATTACGGTTTTAACCGCCATTATTCTCCCTCCTTAAAACTTTTCTTCTTTTTTATTTTCTCCTCAAATGCTCCATATATTCCTGTTATTAATTCAAATTCTTCTGGGAATATTATAAATAAGTTATTTTGGGGAAGGGAGAATAAATGGCTCTGGAAAAGGATAAATTCCTTCAGGAAATCCAGTCTATTGCACAGTTAGCAAGAGAACAGCAATTATCAGTAAGCCAACAAATTCAGAACAACTTAAACCAATCCACCACATACACCTCTGATGCAAAAAGGCTCGAAAATTTGTATAACTTGGCCTCACAGTTACAGCAGATTGCCATGCAGGGAATTTCAAACCTACAGGCAAATGCCGCAAATTACAGACAAATAATAGATTCCATGGAAAAAGAATGCGTGGAAGAACTTATTTCCCAGGATTTACAGGTAATTCAGGCAATGCAGCAAGCAATTTCCGCATTATCCCAGGCTCAAAGTGCTTTACTTCAAAGCAACTCCATAAGCAAAATGTTTGATCATATCTCAAAATGCGAGGACACTTTAAACCAAATAGAAAGGGAAAACCCATCGTGAATCAAAATATCCAATTCCTAATAAAATTTTACCAGTTTCACAAACATCTCGAATACCACAGTTATCTTGGCTTTTCTCGGTGAAATCAATTTTGCATCCACATATTCGGTTTTAAAATGTACAAGAGCCTCCATCCCGGGATGAGCACCGTAAAGATGAATAAATTGCAGGAAAGGTATGACATCTTCAAAGAAATGTACCGGCTGGGAAGGTAGATTTGCAACATATAGCACCTTGACCTCCACATCTCCGTCCACTATTACCTTATCTTTGATTACCCGGGTATCTTTCACAATAAATTTAGCATTGGCTTCTACTATCCTTGAAGCATCGGGTTTTCCAGCAGGTATATCTACGGTATCCTGTATTATAGACTGAACCCTTCCTACAAGCAATTTATCTCCTATGCCATCCCTGACCGTTTGTAAAAGGTATACGTAACCGTAGGATGTTCCTATTACTATTTCCGGTGGACTCATTCCATCCAATTCTCCAGCGGAAACACTAATGGCACCATTCGGAATCATCTGTAACAATTTTACTTTAACTTCTCTGTTCCCTATTTCCAGGATAATCAAACTATTTAAGGAAATAGCGATTATTTCATTCAATCCGTCGTTATCAATATCGTACACCACCGCTTCATTTAAGCCTTTCGATTCCGGTACGTCTTTTCTAAAGAATATAAATTCCCTGTCAACTTTTTTAAGAATATAAATAAAATCATCCTTGGAATTGAAAATTATCTCAGCTTTTCTATCACCGTCCACATCTTTTACCACGAGAAAACCATGGGCTATGTTTCTGATAATAACGGATGTTATCCTCCTTAGTTCATTATTTCTCAGTTCGAATATATATATGGTACCCGTAGAATCATTTGCTTCTTTTATTATAACCTCAAGCCTTCCGTCGTTATCTACATCACCTGCTGCCACTTTAACATTCCCTTTAAAATTTACACTATTTATCAGCACCAATCCGTTTTTCCATCTGAAAATGTAAACTTTATTTCTAACACTTACTATAATTTCTACATAACCATCATTATCAAAATCCCCTACCGCAATCGAAGAGGCAGGCCCACCGATCCCGGCACTTTCCGTAATAAATCGTATTCTTCTATCTTCCAATCTGTAAACGGCAATATTGTTATCAGTTCCAACTATTATTTCCTTTTTTCCATCCCTGTCTATATCGAAAATATAAACTAAATGAGAATCACGATTTAATTCCAGCCTGCCCACTTCTACAATGGCATTTCTTCTTTTTTTAAAAATCACGATAACAGACCCGCTGACATTTTCTAAATTGGCTATGGTGATAATCTCATTAACACCGTCCCCGTCCACGTCTCCCACAATTGTTCTTGCTTCAAATCCCAGATCTTTACTTGCCCACTGAACATTGTATTTTGCTCTCATTTTTTAATTCCTCCCCGAAGTCCTTCGTCCTTGTAATATATTATTCTTGAGAGAGAAAAAAAGTTAAAAAAAAAAGAGCCTACCGGCTCTTTTTAATTAACTCTTCGATGATTGCTACCCCAGAACTTGTACCTATTCTATTTGCTCCTGCTTCAATCATCTTTAACGTAGTATCTAAATCCCTTATTCCACCGGAGGCTTTTACCCCCATCGTATTACCTACAAGCATTCTTAAAAGCTTAACATCTTCGACCGTTGCCCCTCCCGTGCCGAATCCGGTGGAGGTCTTCACGAAATCAGCGTTGGCTTCCTGACAGAGCTTTGCAGCCGTAACCTTCTCGCTCTCGGATAAAAAGCAGGTCTCAATAATTACTTTAACCTTAGCATCCTTATTCTCCTGCTTTGCCGCAGATACCACACCTTCAATGTCATTTCTTACTTCAAAATAATCTCCACTTTTCAAAAGTCCCAAATTTATGACCATATCAACTTCTAAAGCCCCCTGGCTAACGGCCTTCCTTGCCTCATAGGCTTTTGCCTCTTTATGCACGGCACCCAGAGGGAAACCAACCGTAGTGCAGACTAAAACGGGTGTGTTTAATAATTTCTTTACAGCATAGTCTACAAAAGCTGAATTCACACATACGGAATAAAAGTTATATTTTACAGCTTCATCGCACAGCCTGTCAATATCTTCAAAATTAGCTGTCGGTTTCAATAAAGTGTGATCGATTAATTTTGCCAGTTCCTCACTTTTCATATCATCCCTCCTGTTTATTATGTTCTTTTGAGGTGTATTTAATAATTTCTACGTCCAGCAGGATTATTAATCCTTCTTTTATCATTTCGTCCAGTTTGGCCAAGAAATTATTTATTTTTTCTTCACTGTCAATAATTTCAACAATGACCGGCAAATCCTCGGAAAGCCTTAATATTTTTGCGGTATGAAGCCGGCTCGAAGCGCCAAATCCTTCTATGCCCCTGTATACGGTAGCACCCGCCATACCTTCTTTTTTTGCCATTTTCACTATAGTGTTAAAAAGGTTCTCGCCGTGCCATTTATCGGATTCACCGATGTAAATTTTCAATAATTTTCCCCTTCCCTGCAATTTCATATTATCACCTTACTTTTTACAAAATAAATAACCTTGCCAAAGTAATACCCAACCATACTCCAAAAAGGCCTAAAATTAAATTTAAAACAATATTTAGTGCCGCAAGCAAAAATTCTCCTTCAAAAATAAACTGCATAGTTTCATAAGAAAAGGTGGAAAAGGTTGTAAAAGCTCCCATAATACCTGTAGTTAAAAAAATCCGCAGTTTAAAGTCAATAATTCCGGCTTCAATACCGGACACCATCACAAAGCCCATTATAAAACTTCCTAAAATATTCACAATTAGCGTTCCGAAGGGGAAAAACTCTCCAAATAAAGCCGCAGCCCATCCTGAAAATAAGTACCTTAAAATTCCTCCGAAAAAGCTGCCAATTCCAACTGCGATAATTCTCTCCACTGTTATTTTCACCTACCAGAAAAGTTTAGAAAAGATATATGTCCGCTCCAATTACCCCCACGATAGAACCTTTTTCATTTTTAATGGGGCAAGATACTGCTACGCACAGCTTATGTGTAGAGGCATCAAAATAGGGATTTGTAACATGTACATTGCCTTTCATTGCCTCTCTAAACCAGGGTCTGAAAGCAAAGTTTTTGGAAATATGCTCTTCATAGGTATTATACGCCAAACTGCCTTCCCGGTCCGATACAAAAATATTTGCGATAAAGGGCTTAGCCTTTAAGACTTCTTTAAACTCTTTTCGTTGCCTGTCAATATCGAAATTTATAACGTAATCTTTTTTGGAAAGTTCTATTACCATATCCTTTGTAGCCTCTATCAATTTATTATGCTCATCGGTAAATTTAAAATTCTTCGTAAATATTTCAAAGGTAGACTTTAGCTCTTCTGCCATTTCAAAGATTCTTTCAGCATCTTTTATTATTACATCAATGGAGCTCTTCTGTTCCTCGGTTGAAGCGGATATCTCCTCAACACCCGCTGCGGTCTCCTGAGCAACAGCTGCAAGCTCATCTACCGCATTGGAAACACTTTTAACCTTCTCCGCCTGTTTTCCTGTTAAATCGTTAATCCTCTGCATGGCTTCCCATAAATTATTTATTTCAGCAATTATATCATCGAAGGCTTTCTGTGAATCCTTCCCCTTTAAAATATTCTGGTCGACCGTTTCCACACTTTTTTCCACCTGTTCGGCAGTAAGTTTTGATTCTTCTTTTATTTTTGAAGAAAGCTCCCTTATCTCCTTTGCTGCATTTCCCGACTGTTCTGCAAGCTTCCTGATTTCACCGGCTACTACTGCAAAACCCTTGCCCTGCTCTCCAGCCCTTGCCGCCTCAATAGCCGCATTTAATGCTAAGAGATTTGTCTGTCCGGCAATCTCGGTAATAACATCCACAAAATCGTTTATTTTAACCGTAAGTTCTTCCAACCGCTTCATCATCTTGGAAGATTCCCTGCTTGTCTTCGATGAAAACTGCAAACCATCTATCAGTTCGTTAAGCACGCCTTTTGCTTCTTTCGCCTTGACTACAATTTTTTCCAATCCCTCGGATCCCTTTGTAGTTTCAGCAGCGATGTTATCGGAAAGGGAACTTAATTCTCCCATGTTAAGGGTGACCGTCTGAGCAGATTCAGCTTCTTTGGTAGCACCGGCTGCAATTTCGTTGACGGAATTTGCTATTTGCTCTGCGGCAGAACCGATATATCTTACGCTACCGGTAAACTTTTCAGCAAAAAAATCTATCTGTTCCGATGTGCGTTCCACATTTTCAATCAACGCGAGGATTTGTTCGAAAATACCGGTGACGGGTCTTAATAAAAATTCAAATTCCCCTTTTATTTTCGATAATTCCTCAAAAATCACAAGGCTGCCAGAAGAAAAATCGTGAATTATCGTAGAGAGTTTTTTCAGAGGTTTTAATAAGTTTGAAAAATATACCGCATTGATAATTACCATAAAAATAACCGAAAATATTAAAGGAACAATAATTTTGCTAAAAGCGATTCCGGAATAAAGCAAAAAAATAGAAAAAATCAATAATGGTATAATATGGAGTGAAGCAATGCAGAATAATTTATGAAACTTCATAAAAAACACCTCCGTAAATGTAAATAATTCGACATTAAGGTATTTTTTCCCTGCAATAAAAAGCCCAAATTTGATATTTTTAGACTTTTTGTAGAAAATTTGCTATTATAATTTATAGAAGGTATTTCTAAAATACCCGAAAGGATGTTATGAGATGAAAAAAATTTTTTTTGTATTATCATTACTATTTCTATGCTTAACCCTACTTGCCTCCTGTTCAACAAAACAGGCTGAAGAAAAAGCGAAGGTTACCCTTTACTACGCCTCTTTGGGCAACGATAAAATAATAGGCGAAGAAAGGGAAATTAACCTTAAAAAAGGTGAATCCCTCCCTAAAAAAGCCCTGGAAGAACTAATTAAGGGGCCTTCCAAACCTGAATTAAGAAATAATATTCCTGCAGAGACTAAAATATTAGATTTAGACATAAAAGACAAAATAGCAACGGTAAATTTTTCAAAGGAATTTTCACAATTCCCCGGCATAATGGCAGAAAGCTTTGCAATAATTTCTGTAGTAAATACCCTCACGGAATTCCCGGAAATTGAAAAGGTTCATATTTTGGTAGATGGCAAGGAATTATTAGCTCCAAGTGGAATGCCTTACGGATTGCTTAAAAGATATGATTTAGCTTCAATTAACAATTCTATTATTATGAATAAAACAACTATTACATTATATTTTTCCGACGACGGAGCAAATTATCTCGTGCCAGAATACAGAGAAGTTGTAAAAGATAAACCTCTTGAACAAATTATAGTAGAAGAATTGATAAAAGGACCGCAACAACCCGGCCACTATAAAACTATCCCTCCGGAAACAAAGCTTCTATCTATAAAAGTAGAAAACGGTACCGCTGTTGTAAACTTTTCAAAGGAATTAAAAACAAAGCACTGGGGTGGTTCCACGGGTGAAGCGTTCACAATATTTTCTATAGTAAATTCTTTAACAGAACTGCCTGAAATAAAAAAAGTAGAATTCTTAATAGAAGGTAAAAAGGAAGAAACTTTAGCAGGGCACATGATTTTCAGCGAACCCTTTACACGAAATGAAAACATGATAAAAAAATAGGCTCAAAGAGCCTATTTTTTTAATCCTGTACCCGTTAGTGGAAGTACTATTTTTAAAGTTCTGTCGTCATCCCCCTAAATTATTTCGCAGCCCAATGTATTCCCGGCTTCCTTTAAAGCAAATTTATGAGCTTCTTCGTTAAAAGAGGCTACACCTTCTTTGAATATTTTTACACTATAACCTCTTTCCCTCGCATCCTTAGCGGTGTATAAAACACAGATATTTGTACAAACACCTGCGAGAAATAGCTCATTTATACCTTTTTCTCTTAAAAAAAGGTCCAAATCGGTCCCATAAAAAGCACTGTAGCGGCGTTTTTTAATTATTTTGTCTTCTTCTCTTACTTCAAAATCTTCTATTATACTGCTTCCCCATGAGTCCTTAATGCAGTGCGGCGGAAACATTTCAAACTCTTTATCCTCTTTTTCATGATTGTCGCAGATAAAGACAATAGGTAGATTTTTTTCTCTAAATTCCGTAATTTTTTCTTTTATTAAAGGGATTATATCCTTACCGGCTTTCCCTACAAACAACTTCCCTCTTTCATCGATAAAATCGTTAAGCATATCGATAACCAAAAGGGCCTTACTCATAGTATCCTCCTTTTACTGATTATTTTTAATTTTATTTTTGTTTATAATTATTATCTAAATAATAGATAACGTCAATTATAAAATTAGTTCCACCCTCTGCAGTAATCCTCGTAACAGTCCATGCACACTTTTTTACCTTCCATCAATCTTATTTTATTTTCCGCAGCCATTTCACCGCAATTTTCGCATTTTACTGACCTGAATATTTTAGCTTTTCCCGGAATATCATAATGAGGTTTTTTAAACTCAAAAATATCTTCTAATGGCGCATTTAATAAGTATTTCATTTTTTCTTCCCTGGTCATTTCCTTATCCGTAGGTTTTAATACAATCCTTATCCCTTCTTTTGTATCCCTTCTAAAAAATGTAAAAGCCTGTTTCCCGGTATTTCTAAAAATAAGGTTCCCCTTCCCTACAGTACATCCAGTTATGACCTGAACAGCATCAACTCCGCATGCATCGTTTTCGGTGATACATACAACTTCTTCGTCTTTTGAAAATGTCAAATTTAATTTTTTTATTGCAGCCTCGCTTGCCCTTATTCCTATGGCAAGCCCAGGGCATTCGTGGCCGTGAAAGTCAACGCATTTTTGCCATAATTCTTTATTCATTGTTATCCTCCCTTTTTCTGTATCAAAGGAGTAGCCGTTTTATTCAAAACATTTTTTTAACCCCTCTATCAACTTAGTATTTTCTTCTTCCTTTTTAACAGCTACCCTGATATAGCTTTTATCAAGCCCTTCAAAATTGGAACATTTTCTTATTAAGATGTTCTTCTCTAAAAGCCTTTCAAATACATATTCCTCATCATATTTTAAAAGTTTCAATAAAAAAAAGTTGCAGTTGGTTCTGAAAACCTTTACATCTTTTATTTTACTTAAATGTTTGTACATCATTTCCCGCTGCTGCTTTATGTAATTTTTACTTTTAATAATATAATCCCTATTTTTAAAAATATAATCAGCCGCTGCTTCAGCAATTGAATTTACATTCCACGGCAGCTCATACTGTAAATAGGTCTTCACAAAATCCTTATTTGCAAAAGCATAACCAAGCCTTATCCCCGGAAGTGCAAAAAATTTAGTTGCAGCTCTTATTATACAGACATTTTTTGAGTTATAAAACAGTTTAATGCTGTCGTAATCTTCTTCGCAGAATTCATAAAATGCTTCGTCCAAAAGCAAAAAGGCTTCTTTATCTTCCACTATTTTTGCGATTTTTATTAATTCTTGTTTTTCAATCCTGAGCCCGGTCGGGTTATTGGGATTACCAAGGATAAGCAGGTCGCCTTTTTTTAATATTTTTGGTAGTACAGAGCTTTTTACCCTGAATTCTTCATCTAAAGAAAGTTTTAAAATGTTTTTTCCCAAAACTACCGTTCTTAAAATATATTCACTAAAACAAGGTACAAAAACCACTACTCTATTAAACATCAATATCATATTATTTATTATTTCTACGGCGCCATTACCTATAATTACTTCATCCTCATTAATATTTAAATAATCCGCTATATTTTTTTTAAGCCTCCTGTATTTTATGTCAGGATAAAGGGAAAGTTTTTTCAAGTTTTTGCTTAAATATTCTTCTAACCCTTCCATAATCCCCAACGGGTTTATATTGCTTGAAAAATCTATTAAATCCCTATCATAAGAATATATATCCCCTCCGTGGATATTAATCCTCTCCTCCCTACCCGAAATTTTAAAAATCAAAACATTAAAATACTTAATATCAAACCAAAAATGAAAACCCCTTCCGCCGCAAACATTATACTTACAGCTCTTTTTATATCTTCAATTTCAAGTTCCCTTTTTTTATCCCCAATTTTCGGTTTTTTCACAAGCTCTCCGAAATAGAAATTATCTCCCCCCAGCTGTACGCCCAAAAGTCCAGCCACCGCTCCTTCGGGATAGGCACAGTTCGGGCTTTTGTGATTTTTTCTGTCTCTGATCATAATCCTGAATGCTTCTTTAAAATTATAACTTACAACTCCAGAAATTATCATCAAAAATCCGGTAAGCCTTGCGGGTATGAAATTTAACACATCATCGGTTTTTGCCGGGAAAAACCCAATATATTTATATTTATCGTTCAGATACCCCAGCATAGAATCCATGGTATTAACCATTTTATAAACAATGGCAAAGGGCGTACCGAATACGGCATAAAAAAGTGGGGCAATAACACCATCAGAAGTATTTTCCGCAACCGTTTCCACCGTTGCCCGGATTATTTCTCTTTCATCGAGATTTTTTGTGTCCCTCCCGACGATAAATGAAAGACGATAACGGGCTTCATCCAAGGATTTTTCTAAAGCATAATAAATTTTCATGGCTTCATCTTTTAAACACCTTGATGCGACAGTCGTATAAATCAGAAAAATATTTACTGCATGAAAAAGAAAGTAATTAAATTTTGCAAGATTAAGTATAAACCAGGGGATAGCATAGGCAAGAACAATATTCAAAAATACTATAAAAAAACCAGCAATAATTAAACCCTTTTCTTTAAAAAATTTCCTCGCCAAAGCCTCCTCAAAACTTATAAGTTTCCCCATTAATTTAACGGGATGGGGAAAATTATAGGGGTCACCAAAAATAATATCCATTATACAGGCAATTATTATGTCCAGCCATTGAAGTTTTATCTCCAGCATTTTAATCTTCCTTCATTATTTTATAAATATAATCAATATCCAGGTTTTCCCTGAATACCTTAGAAAGTTTTGCCAATTCTTCCTCCCTCTTTATATCAAAATCCCGGGATGTTTTAAGCTCCAATCCTTTCTTCCTCCTCACAAAATTTAATATTTCCTGCCTGAATTCACCGGAATCGAAGATTCCGTGAAGGTAAGTGCCATAAAATCTTTCATCCTTCATATCTCCATCGTAGACAATTTGCCCTTCTTTATGAATTTCTACAAACGGGTTTTTGTTGTTTTCCGTTTCGCCCATATGAATTTCGTAGCCACTTACCCTTTTCCCAAGGGCGGTACCTTCTACATTCCTCAATACCTTTTCACCTTTTATGTAAGTAATCCCGTCAAAAAAATTTAATCCCTCTTCAAAATCACCCTTTTTTGTCTCCCAGCCCTCCTCGTCAATTACTATTTTACCCATCATCTGATAGCCACCGCATATTCCAAATATTATACCTTTGTATTCCTTAAGTTTATTAAAAAGTCCCTTTTTCTTCAGCCACCTTAAATCCTCCAATGTATTCTTACTGCCGGGTATTATCACTATATCCGCATCGTCAATTTCCTCAGGGTCATCGGTATAAAATAGCGATACATCTTCATCAAATAGAAAGGGGTTGAAATCGGAGGAATTGGAAATCCTCGGAAGTCTTATAACCGATATTTTTATTTTATTTTTACAGATATTATTTATCTGGACCATCCCATCCTCATCTTCCAGCCTTATATCGATATACGGAATTACACCTATCACCGGAACACCTATTAAATTCTCGATTATCTCAATACCGCTCATTAATAAGGACTTGTCTCCCCGGAATTTATTTATTATTATTCCTTTAATCCTCTCTCTTTCCCTTTCTTCTAACAGCATGTATGTTCCGTATATTGAAGCAAAAACTCCTCCCCTATCGATATCTCCCACGAGTAGCACATTGGAGTTTGCTATTTCTGCCATCCCCATGTTTACAAAATCGTCTTCCTTAAGGTTTATCTCCGCAGGACTACCCGCCCCTTCTATCACCACAATATCGTATTGTTTTTCTATCTCTGAATATATCTCCCTTATCTTTTCCTTAAGGCTTTTTTTAAAATTGAAATATTCCACCGCATCCATGTTTTTATAAGGTTTTCCCATAATAATTACCTGGCTTTTCCTGTCGGTAGTAGGTTTTAATAAAATTGGATTCATATACACCTTGGGCTTTATCCTACAGGCTAAAGCCTGTAGAGCCTGGGCCCTTCCCATTTCGAGCCCTTCATCGGTAACATAAGAGTTTAATGCCATGTTCTGTGATTTAAACGGACATACCCTGTAACCGTCCTCGGCAAAAATCCGGCACAGGGCAGTTGTAACCAGGCTTTTGCCGCAGGAAGATGAAGTTCCCTGAATCATTATGCGCATACAAACATCTCCTTTTAATATTTTATCAATAGATTCTTGATAAAGTATTTACCCAGTAATTCTTAAAACCTTCAATTTTTATATCAAGATCTAATTTTTTGTCATAAATAATTCCGAGAAAATTACCGCTGTGCCCGCCAATAATCCCAAGACCTCCCGTTTTCTTCATCATACTTTCTACCTCCTGAAGAACGGGGTAATATAACCTTCTTTGATTTCTTTTTATACTCTCCGTAGAAACAAAAGAAATTTTTCGGATATCTTTATCCTCAATTCCCCGAACCAATACCGGTACCAGGTCATCAACTTCAGCTAAGGGTTCTTTAACCGATAAATTAAATTTTATCGTATCCACTTCCTCCTGACCTTCAAACACATATATGAAAAATTTTATATAATCACCCAAAATTTTATAATATTTCCCGTTTTTATAATCAAAAAGGGTTGCCCTGTTAAAAACGATGCTGTCCGTAGGCTCTATTCTCAAAGCTTCTTCAACTAATTCCATTATATCAAATTTCCTTCTAAAATATCTTACGAGGCAGTGGTACAATGCGCATAAATCGGCCGTACTGCTCGCAAACCCCTTCCCCTTAGGTATTTTTGAATTTATTTTAAAGCAAAGATTTCCCCCATCTACTCCCCACCTTTTTAAAATGTTTTTAAAAAACATAAAAGATTTAGCGTATTCTTCTACCTCACTGCCACTAAATCTTCCTTCGAATATTTCAACACGGGTATATAAATTTACGGGAAAAGAAACCAGTACGTCCCTCCCCTGCACTTTCCCCTGCAAAATTTCCCCAGCGCTTCCCGGATAAAAAAAACTTATAGTCATTTTATCCCCCTTTAAAAAATTAATAACCCCTGCCTTCGGCAGGGGTACAGCATCCTTACCCATGCCTTCCCTTCCCTCCGAAGGACCGGCATTCCTCAAGGGCAGGTATCCTGGCTCACGGGTCAACCTCCTCCGCCCTTCCCGGTTTCCCAGTGGGGTTCGGATTCGTCGCCGTATACAGTAGCGGGGGCTGCAGCGGGTTTTCACCGCTTTCCCTTTTAAGCTTTTGGCACCCTTGAGCAACCTTTTATTTGGTTTTTTCTTTTATTATAATATAAAATATTTGTATTTTTCAACGATTTAACAATTAGTTTCCAATCGGTTTTTATAGAAATTTTTTATAAATTTTTATAAAATTAAATAGGTGATGTATATGAACGAATCGATTTGTTTTTTGGTTAAAACCCGGGACAGAGTGGGAATGGCTTTGGATATTTTAAAAATTTTATTCAAATACAATATAAATTTAAAATCCATGGAAGTGGGCCCCGGTTATGCATGCATAAAAATTGAAAATTTAAAAGGGTTTTCTTTTGATTTTTTAAAAAATGAATTGATGAAGGAAAAAGATGTGATGGAAGTTGAAAGAATAAAGATGATGCCCCAGGAGAAAAAAGAAAAGGAAATCAAAGCTGTTTTGGATGCTACCGTTGAAGGCATAATAGCCATAGACAAAAATGGCATTATTACGGCACTTAACCCGGCAGCAGAGAAAATATTAAAGATAAAAGGGCAGGATGCGATAGGAAAACCCGTTGCCGAGATATTGGCACCCGACATCCCAATGTTAAACACTTTAAAAACCGGCGTAAGCTATGATAATGTAGAAATAGTATTGAATAGTGAAAGTGTTAAAAGCCATTATATAACTTCAGGCCGACCCATTCTCGATCAAGAAGGAAACCCGGTAGGGGTTGTGGCTTCCCTTCAGGATATAGAAAGCGTGATGGAACTGGTGTATTCTTTTACACAGCCAGCTATGACAACCTTTGACGATATTCTTGGTGAAAGCGAAAAGATAAAAAAGATAAAGGAAATAGCCAAAATAGCAGCAAAAGGGAATTCCACCGTCCTGATCTGCGGAGAAAGCGGAACAGGCAAAGAACTTTTTGCACGCTCAATTCACATGGCAAGCCCAAGGAGGAACAAGCCTTTTGTAGCGGTAAATTGTGCTGCAATTCCCGATACACTCCTTGAGAGCGAACTTTTTGGATATGACGAAGGAGCTTTTACCGGAGCGAAAAAAGGGGGTAAGCAGGGGCTTTTTAAATACGCTGACAAGGGGACGCTTTTTCTTGACGAGATTGGAGAACTTTCCACCCATCTTCAAGTAAAACTCCTCCGAGTGCTGCAGGAAGGAAAAATCAGGCTGGTAGGAGGGAATGAAGAAATCCCTGTTGATGTGAGGATAATTTCAGCCACAAACAGGGACCTGGAAAAATTAATGAAAGAGGGGAAATTCAGGGAAGACCTTTATTACAGGCTAAACGTCATTCCTATTTTCATACCTCCCCTCAGAGAAAGAAAAGAAGATATTCCCGTTTTGGCAAGACACCTGGTTAAAAAGCTCAGCCAAAAAGCGGGAAAAAAATTTTTAGATATCACTCCCGAGGCTATCAAAAAACTTATGAAATATGACTGGCCGGGCAACGTACGGGAGCTTTCTAACGTGATAGAAAGGGCCATAAACCTTTGTGAGGAAGAGTTTATTAGAGAAGAACACTTAATTTTAAAAGAAGATGAATTCAGCGAAACAGCAGTGGGAAGAATGAAAAATGCTCAAAAATCCTGCAGAGGACTAAAAGAAGTGGTAGAAGAAGCAGAAAAACAAGCTATAATGGATGCACTGGTTAAATCCAAAAGTATAAGAGAAGCTGCCAGGCTCCTGGGTGTATCCCATGCTACGATTATAAACAAAATGAAAATTTACAAGATCGGCAAAAAGGATTCTCAATAATTTATGGTAATTTTTTTTACCAGGGGTAAATATTTTTACCACACATTATCACTTATTTGGTAAAATTGCTTACCACTATCCTTTAATAAAAGCCCCGCGATACAGGTACGGTTTTTGCAGATCCATAATTCAAAAATAAAACTATATCCTGGAGGGACTTTTATGAAGTTTAATACAAAAGCCATTCACGCGGGGCAAAAACATGACCCTTTTACTGGAGCTCACGTAACTCCCATATACCAGACTTCAACTTTTGTATTTGAAAACGTTGATCAGGGAGCGCGCCGCTTTGCCGGAGAAGAACACGGGTATATATACACCAGACTGGGCAATCCCACCGTTACCGAACTCGAAGAAAAAATGGCGGCCTTAGAAAACGGTGAAGCGGCAATAGCCACTGCTTCCGGTATGGCAGCTATTTCTACGGTTCTATTCACATTGTTAAAACAGGGTGATCACATCATAGCAAACGACACTTTGTACGGTTGTACCCATAGTTTTTTAAGCCATGTTCTACCTAAATACGGAATAGAAGTAACTTTTGCTGACCTTTCAGAGCTTTCAAATCTTGAGAGGGCTATAAAGCATAACACAAAAGTCGTTTATATAGAAACCCCTGCCAATCCCACACTTAAACTGGTAGATCTCGGGGGAGCGGCAAAAATAGCCCACAATGTCGGAGCAAAAGTGGTTGTGGACAATACCTTTATGACACCCTATTTGCAAAGACCAATTGAGCATGGAGTGGATGTGGTAATCCACAGCGCTACAAAATACATCGGTGGGAACGGCGATGTCATAGCGGGTATAATCGTGGGTCCGAAAGAATTAATTGCTGAAATAAAGGTGCCATACCTTAAGGATATTGGTGGAATTATTAGCCCCTTTGACGCCTGGCTGCTTTTAAGAGGAATAAAAACCTTAGGATTACGTATGGACCGCCATTGCCGGAATGCCCAAATAGTCGCAGAGTTTCTGGAGGGCCATCCGATCATAGATAAAGTATATTATCCCGGCCTTTTTTCCCATCCCCAGCATGAATTAGCTAAAAAGCAAATGGATGGCTTCGGTGGCATGATAAGTTTTGAATTAAAAGGGGGAATAGAAGCCGGAAAGCTTTTAATGAACAATGTAAAATTGATAGCACTGGCAGTAAGCCTGGGTTGCGTAGATTCCCTTATACAGCATCCGGCTTCCATGACACATTCCCCGGTTCCCAGAGAAGAAAGGTTAAGGGCAGGAATTACCGATGGCCTGGTGAGGCTATCAGTTGGTCTCGAGGATGTGGAGGATATTATAACGGATTTAGAACAGGCTCTTGAAAAAGTTAAGAACGAACTTATGTAAGGCAAGACACCTTCTCCGTGACATTTATTCCCCTTTTTTTCAGTTCCTCTACAAAAACATCCGCTGGAACACCTATTTCCACAGGATTTACGCCTCTTTTTGTAATTCCCTTTGCATTCATTATTGCGACTATGGATCCGTCCCAGCCGGTGGTTCTGCTCATTGCAGTAAATCCCGTCTCTTCATCGTAATAATCAATTACCTCTACAAGAGCCTCGGCTTTTTTTCCGTCCTTTTCTCCCAGAACTTTGACCCTCACTATGACAATATCTTTATCCTTTTCCCCGGCCTTTAATTTAGGCTCGGCCAAAGCATGCAATACTTCTCTTGGAGAAATCCTTACTCCCCTTATTTCTATGGGTTCCTCTTCCAGGAACCCAAAATCCATTAAAGTTTTCCATTGCGTGAAGTGCCCTTTATGTCTCAAAGTTTTATTTATAAATGTTTTTATTTTCCCTTCAAAGGTCCAGGGAGCCGTAGACGTACCGCCGCTGGTCACAAATGCCTCTAGTTCACCAATGGGTTCGGGAAAACTTACCAGTTCGTAATCTTCTTCCCTGAAGGTAGGCACTTCAACAACCTTATAATCCTTTAAAAATTTTGCCGTTCCGTAATACTCGTTGGTCAACCCCGCAATATTAAAGGTGAGTATATAATTAAATGGTGGTATGGGGTTTTGAGGTATTCCTCCATCCCACATATATACTTCTTCCGGCTTGTCAAGAAGGCTCATTGCATATACCGCTAAGGATGTACCCATGCCTGGTACCTGCCCGCAGTCGGGTATAACTGCTATTCCCGCTTCTCTTGCTTTTTCGTCTAATTTCAACTGCTCTTTTACCAAGTCCGTATTTCCGCCTAAGTCGCACATATTTGCTTTTGCCTCAATAGCTGCTTCGGTAATCTTTAAATTGTACCAGTAGGGTACTGCAGATAAAAACGAATCCACCTCATTTAAAAAATTCAGAAGGCTATTTCTATCCGTAACATCCAATTTAAAGGGCTGGGCTATTTTTTTATTAAGCAGAGCATTTACCCTGTCACAGGATTTAACCGCATTTTCCCATGATATATCCGCAATTAACACCGCATCCGCATCACCGAATTTGGCCATGTCGTAAGCCGCAGCAGTGCCCTGCCTTCCTCCTCCGAGGACGGCATAAACATATCCCATAAAATTTTCCTCCTTTTCAATATAGAAATTATATTGCCCTGCTCAAGTGCTCATAATAATCTATTATCTCATTTAACTCTTCCTGATTGTTCGGGGGTATAGGTTGGTGACTATTAAGGATTGTGAGCACTTTTTCTTTTGCAAGCCCTTCGGGAGAAGGTTTCCCATTTCTTACCCATTCCTCATATGACTTACGCTGTATCAGGCTGGGCATCCACATTTTTCTTGCAAATTTCATGGTATGTTTTTGAATTAAAAAATTGTTCCCAGGCCCCACCTTATTTATTACATCCAGTCCTATGGTTTCCGCATTTACTTCGGCACCCGAAAATAACCGTCTTATAATTTCAAAAATTTCACAATCCATAAGCAGCTGTTCAAAAGAGAAAATGGTAGCACCGTTTAACATTCCCGCACCGCATATCATGTCAGCACCGGACCAAACACTTACCGCACATGAAATAGAATTTTCCATACCGGATTGCCAGCTAAAGGTTTTTGCACCGGTAGCAAAGGTACCGACACAGGCAGGGATTTTATAATAATGCGCCATTTCACATATAGCAGCCTGCATTAAAAAATCTTCCGGCGCACCGCAGGTTATCTGGGCGGTCCTCAAATCCATCATCGTAGCACAGGAGCCGTAGAACGTAGGAGTTCCAGGGTATAAAAGTTCCAGCACCGTAATTCCTGCCAAAATTTCCGCATTACTGACAGCCATATTCCCCGCTACAGTTACCGGTGCTGTAGCCCCTCCCATAGGCATGGTCATAATACCCACAGGAACTCCCGCTTCTGCAAATATGAAAGCCGCTTCCATGCTTTTTTCTTCAAAACATAAAGGACTTACACTGCACTGAAAGTTGGAGATAATTGGTCTTCTCCGCAAAGCATCCTTACCTCCTGCTACACTTGCTGCAATTTCTACACTCCCTTTTGCATTCAGTGGATCTACGGCGGTCATGACCTGTATATGTTTACTGGAATTCTCAAAAAGTGTTTTCAGTTCATAGAGTGGTTGCACCGAAGGAGTGCAATCGAGGGCACTTACACAGGGCCACAAAAAGGAAATTTGGGGCAGGAAATCCGCCACTTTAGCCGCTCGGGCAAGGTCTTCTCTCGTAGATTTTCTCACCTGACCGGTTTCCAGGTCTACTACGTGAACACCGCATCCATCCAAACTCAAATACCCGTGCTGTCCATCTAAGGGCAAGTCATATTCGGGGTTTCTGGCGTAAAGGGTGTAATTTTTAGGCGCTTTACCGATTGCTTCTTCCACAACCTTAGGTGGAAAATATATTCTTTTATCATATTCTTTTACGGTAACTCCATATTCTTTTAACACTTCCAACCTTTCTTTTTTTAAAGGCATATAAACCCCTGTTTTTTCAAGTATTTCTAAGCTTGCCTGGTGAATCATTTCGATCTCCTTTGAATCAAGCATGCTCATTCTAAACTTGAATTCAGCAGGATACAGCATAAAATCCCTCCTAAAATATTTACATTCAAAGAACGGCGCAAGGGGAGCCCCCTTGCACCCCGGTTATTCATTTATTTTACCGGCCTCCATTTCCAAAATATATTTTTCAATTTCTTCAATTTGTTTTGCATTAACTTTGCCCATGACAAACATTAATATTACCATCGCTGCCAATGCCGCAATAAAAGAGATTACTGGATTTTTTGTGATTCCAAACAGGAGGAATCCCAATCCGGCACAGGAGGCCGCAGTCAAAGCATAGGGAAGCTGGGTATTTACATGGTCGATGTGAGGGCACCCGGCACCGGTAGACGATAAAATTGTAGTATCCGAAAGAGGCGAACAATGATCTCCGAAAATAGCACCGCTAAACAAAGCCGCTAAAACCATTGTCAAACTGATATTGGTACTAACTGCCACAGGTACCACCAGAGGAACCATTACGGCGAAGGTGCCCCATGAAGTACCAGTAGCAAATGCCATAATACAGCTTACTATAAAAACTGAAAAAGGAATCAACCATAACGGCATGGATGCCTTTACCACTTCAGAAACATAAGCGCCAGTTCCAAGCTTTGATGTAACCCCGCCTATGATCCAGGCTAATACCAATATCGTATTCCCCACCATCATTGACTTCATTCCTTCAACCACTGCATCCATTGCTTCCAGAATATTAAGAACCCCTCGTATTTTATAAAACAATACCGTTACTGCCAGAGTAAGGAAGGAACCATACACCAGAGCCGTCACCGAATCCGAAGATTGCAAGGCTGCTCCTACGCTTTTCCCCCCTTCAAAGTAACCCCCCGTATAGAGCATAAAAAGAAATACGATAATTATCAGAGCGGCTATCGGGAAAATCATATCTATGCCCTTACCTTTTTCAGATACTTTCTTTTCTCCTGTATCAAGACCCGGCGGCGGCAGCCTATCAGGATTATATAACTTGCCGGTCTTGATAGTTCTGATTTCAGCTTTAGCCATCGGCCCGTACTCTAATTTGGTAAATATTATTACAACTATCATCAGGAGCATAAGCCATGAGTAAAAATTAACCGGAATGGTTTTGACAAATTCCACAAAAGCATTATTATTCAGTTTCAGATTTTGAAATTGTTCCGATAATAACCCTATGATATAAGCCACCCATGTAGAAATAGGCGCAAGAATACAAACCGGTGCTGCCGTAGCATCGGTAATAAAGGACAGTTTTTCCCGGGAAACCCTGAACTTATCGGTCACCGGCTTTAATACAGAACCTACCGTCAAACAGTTAAAGTAATCATCAAAAAATATGAAAAGTCCCGCGGCTAAGGTCATAGTTTGAGCGCTTTTCCTGGATTTAATTTTGTTTGCTATGAAATCCGCAAAAGCCTTTGCCCCTCCCGAACGGGTCGCCAGTCCCAGAACCCCCCCAAGGAAAAATACATATAATAATGTCCTGGCATTCCAGGAAGCATCCCCTACTTTCTCAAAAGCAATATCGAAGGCAGAAATAAAAGCCTGAAATAAGTTTCCATTGCTTAGAATCAGAGTTCCCACAAAAATTCCTGCGGTTAGCGAAACAAGCACTTCCTTTGTAATAATAGCCAGGAAAATGGCGATCAGGGGAGGTAATACCGATAAAAAACCGTAATGTTCCACCAACTTCCACTCCTTTCATAATTTACTATAAAAAAATAATTTTTATATATTTTTATATTTTCTATATTCACTATAATTTTCCTTCTAAATCTTAATTGTTCAAAAATTAATTTTATTGTTTCCGCTATTAATAATATTTAAAAAGTATAAAATTTATGCTACAAGCATTGTCAGCTTATATAATGGTCTGATATAGTTAAAATATAAGCATAAAAAAAGGGGGCATAACATTGATTAAATGGAAGGATGATTATAAGGTAGGTATTTACGAAATAGATAATCAGCACAGGAGGCTTTTTGAAATTGCCGAAGATACTTATAACCTTTTAAAGAATGAATTTATCCTCGATAAATACGATAAGATTATAGAATTAATTTCCGAATTAAAAGACTACGCAAAATACCACTTTAAGTCGGAAGAAGAATACATGGAAAAGATTGGCTACAAGAGGCTCCTTTCCCATAAGGTTGAACACAAAGATTTCATTGAAAAAATTGACAGTATTGATATATTCAAAATCGACCAGAACCAGGAAGCTTATGTTACGGAACTTCTCGACTTTATAGTAAACTGGATAAGCAATCACATTCTGGAAAAGGATAAAAAAATAATCTCGGAATAAAAAAACCTGCCTCAAATAAGGCAGGTTTTTTTTATTCTTTAACAATAATATCTTTTTCCACCAAAAGAAGTTTTAATAAATTTGCTGCTATATCTAATGTGGTATATTCCGTTCCAGCCAACCTTTCAATAATATCGTACAATTTTTGATTTGCGCCTTTTTCTATTTCCGCTCGAATATATCGCAAATATTCTTCCAGCCTTTTTTCTCCTATTTCAAGTAAAGTAGGTATTTTTTCTAATTTTATTTTCTTTCCAATATATTTTTGTATATCCTTTAATCTATAAAAATCCTTTTTCGTAACAAAAGAATAAGCCTTACCTTCTTTTCCTGCTCTTGCGGTCCTCCCAATTCTATGCACATAGTACTCCACATCCTGGGGTACGTCGAAATTAAATACCACTTCCACATTTTCTATATCCAGACCTCTCGCTGCTACATCAGTAGCTACCAGGATTTCTAAATGCCCTTTTCTAAACTTTTCTATAACTTTATTCCTCTGGGATTGCCTCATATCGCCGTGAAGCCCTTCAGCTAAATAGCCTCTTGCCTGCAACAAATCAGCGACCTCATCTACCTTCCTCTTTGTATTGCAAAATACCATTGCTTTTTTTATAGTGTATAAATCTACTAATCTTGAGAGCACTTCTATTTTATCTTCCTCTTTGACTTCGATATATTTTTGCTCTACACTCGGAACCGTTAATTCATCATGAACCACCTTAATAAACACCGGGTTTTTTTGATACTTCTTTGCGAGCATCAAAATTTCTTGAGGCATTGTTGCAGAAAATAATACAATTTGCTTTTCCTTCGGAGTTTTATCCAGTATCCATTCCACATCTTCTATAAAACCCATATTGAGCATTTCATCCGCCTCATCCAGAACAAAGTATTTAATATTATCGACTTTTAACGTTTTTCTCTTTAAATGGTCTATTATTCTGCCCGGTGTACCAATTACTATTTGAACCCCCATTTTTAGAAGCTGTATCTGCCGTTCTATTGCTTGACCCCCGTAAATTGGGACTATATTTATACCTTTTTTATACTTAGAAAGGTGTTTCAATTCTTCCGAAACCTGAACCGCCAATTCCCGAGTGGGGCAGAGCACTAGTGCCTGTGCGTTTTTTTTTGAAGAATCCACCCTTTCAATAATTGGGATTCCAAAAGCTGCGGTCTTACCCGTACCAGTTTGAGCCTGCCCTATTACATCCTTATTTTCCAGAATTTCTGGAATTGTTTTGTACTGAATAGGAGTTGGCTCTTCAAATCCCATTTCTTCAATAGCTTTTAAAACCTCTTTTGACAAATTAAACTCATTAAAACCTTTTACTTCTTTTTTTTCTTTCATATTTACTCACCTTTTTGTTTTCCTATTTATTTTTATTATTCCCAAAAAAAGCATTTATTTGCAGTAAACTATCTTCCCATTCAGTATGGTCATTTCTACTTCCACATCTTTTATTTCATCGGGAGCAATTTCAAAAATATCTTCCGATAGCACCGCGATATCCGCCAATTTACCGGATGTTATCGATCCCTTTATATTTTCTTCAAAAGTGCAGTATGCCGAGCCCATGGTAAAAATATGAACTGCCTCTTTTACTGTAAGTTTTTGTTCCGGCAGCCAGCCCTCTTCCGGGAATCCTGATAAATTCTTTCTTGTAACAGCAGCGTATATACCAAAAAGAGGATTAAAAGGCTCCACAGGACAGTCCGACCCACCTGCAACGGGAACACCTTTTTTTATAAGGGTTTTCCAGTTATAAGTCCACTTAGCCCTTTCCCTGCCGATTCTTTTTTCTACAATGGAAAGATCAGAAGATACAAAAATTGGTTGTATATCCGCAATTACCTTATATTTACTGAATTTTTCTATTAACTCTTCAGTCGTAATCTGACAGTGGATAATCCTGAAACGCGGGTCGTATTTGGGTAGTTTTTTCAGAGCTTTTTCATAGGAATGAAAGACCATTTCCATCGCCCTGTCTCCAATGGCGTGACAGGCCACCTGCATTCCGTTCAGATATGCTTTTTCCACCAGCTCATCCAACTGATCCTGGGTGTATATGGCTATCCCTTTTGTATCTTTATCATCCTCATAAGGGAAGGTCAAAGCAGCTGTTCTTCCACCGAGAGAACCATCGGTTAAAAGTTTTAAAGGACCAATTTTAAAATACTCGCTGCCATGTCCGGTCCTCAACCCGAGGGAAAGAAATCTCTCAAGTTTTTCTATAGTAGGTAGCAGCACCTGTTCGTTTACTCTAATGGGAAGTTTATTTTCCCCTTCCAATTCAAAAAATGCTTCTAAAATCTCTTTAAAATCACCTTTTATTGACTCTAAATCATCGGATTGCACCGATGTCAATCCCGATTTAATAAACTTTTCTGCCGCTTCTACTATCAATTTTTTTATTTTCGTTTTATCGTAAAGCGGCAATTTACCGTATAGAAGTTCCATGGCATTTTCTCTAAGCACTCCCGTGGGTATTCCCTTTTCATCCAGATCGATGCTTCCACCCGGTACGGCGGGAGGATTTTCAAATATGCCTGCAAGCTTTAATGCATAAGTATTTGCCACCGCAATATGACCGCAGGTTCTTGTCAAAATTACGGGGTGTTCTCGGGAAATATTATCCAGATCCTGCCTCGTGGGCATCCTTTTTTCATAAAAAAGCTCGTGATTCCATCCCCTTCCTTGAACCCATTCTCCCTTCTTAATTCCTTTTGTTTCAATAAAATCCCTCACCCTTTGAATTAAATCTTGTATGCCAGTGCATCCGTTTAAATCAGCTTTTTCAAGGCTTAACGCAAAACTTAAAAGGTGCATATGGCTGTCGTTAAATCCTGGAAGTGCTAACTTACCCTTTAAATCTATCGCTTCGGTATTGCTTTCCCTGTAAGATAAAATTTCTCCGTTACTACCTGCTTTTATTATTTTTCCTTCCCTAATAGCTACAGCTTCAGCTTGTGGCAAAATTCCATCCATAGTGATTATTTTGCCGTTGTATAAAATTAAGTCCATTAAAGCCTCCCCCTTAATTTACAAATATCCCTCTTCCATCATCAGTAATGTGTCGGTACCGGAATTTTTTACGCTGTTGTACGCCCTTTCGGCAAGCAAACGGGCAGATTCTTTTGCTTTTTTGACTATTTCACCCTCATTTAGCGTTAATAATTTTCCTCCTTCTAAAATCACCTTTCCGTCCACAATAACCATATCCACTTCACAGCCTCTTGCTGAATAAACAAGGTTGGGAACCACATTCCTTATTGGTTTACACATAACCGGCACAAGATTTGGACTATCAAGGTTTATAATAATCATATCGGCCTTTTTCCCCGGCTCTAAACTCCCAATTTCGTTTTCCAGGCCTATTGCTTTTGCCGCTTCTATGGTGGCCATTCTCAATACCTTCCATGCTGGAAATACGGTTGGATCCTTAAATTTCACTTTGTTTAGAATGGCAGCAAATTTCATTTCATTAAACATATTATTTCCGTTGTTCCCCGGTGCCTGGTCACTTCCAAGCCCCGCGGTACCTCCTGCTTTTACAAATTCAAAGACCGGAGGCACTATACCGTCAATTATACCTATGCTGTTAAGGCAGTATACCATATTTACACCTTTTTTTGCTAAATACCTCGCCTCATCCTCCGTTGCTTCCGTAAGGTGAACGGCAATAAGGTTTTTATTTAAAAAGCCCATTTCATCTAAAAATTGTATGGACCTCTTTTTATACCTTTTCTCCATCTGATTTATTTCCCTGTCCCCCTGAGCTACGTGCATGTGAATCATGAGGCCGTATTTTTTTGATAAATTTTTTATCTCTTCGAGCAATTCCATACTTAACATATCGGGGCCCTGCGGTCCAAGCACACAGGTTATCCTGCCGTTTTCTTTCCCGTGCCATTCTTCTAACAGCTTTAAATTGTCGGATAGCCTTTTTTCTCCCTTACCGGGGTCAAAAGGATAAAGCTCTCCCAGGGTAAGTTCATCAAGATTGTCAGGAAGCTCGTTAATTAAGGTAGCGAGTCTGGCCCTTACCCCGGCTTTTTTGTAATTTTCTGCAATTTTACTCATGGGATAATCGAAATCGCAAAAAGTAGTGGTTCCCGATTTTACTCCCTCGATTATACTTAAAAGAGAGCCAATTATAATTTCCGATTCGGTCATATGCTTCATAAAAGGTCCAATACCCTTTTGAAGCCAGGCACGCGTATCCTGTGCCACTCCTCTGTAAAGAGACATAGAGGAATGTATGTGACAGTTAATAAGGCCGGGCATGACAAGCTTATCCTTACCATTAATTATCCTCTCAGCCCTGAATTCTTTAATAATACCTTCGCTTTCTCCCACACAGACTATTTTATTTCCCTTAATTCCTACTGCACCCTTTTCTATTGCTCCGGCTCCCTTGCCTGTCATTGTTAAAACCAGGGCATCGTGAATAATTATATCGAGCATAAAGACCCCCCACTAAAGTCAAGGCGGGCATATAGCCCGCCGTGATTTTTAATCCTCAAAAAATAATTTTTTTACCGTTTGAGCTTTGCTTTCCTTGAACTCTCTTGCATTGAAATCCCGTAAAAGTTCAAAGAATTTAGGGGCAAGGATTAATACAACTATCAGGTTAATAAAGGTAGGTAAAGCACTGGTGACATCCCCTAAAAGCCATACTATTGCGGGAGGAAGGCCCGTGGTAACCGCAAAAACCACCATTAAAAATCCCGGAATGGGATAAAGGTATTTGTAAACTGTAAGTATTGTTTTATGTAGTTTTTCTTTTCCTTTAAGTAAATGCCTTAATATGATTTCATAATAAGTATACCAGCCCGTGGTGGTGGACCATCCAAAGAGAAAAATCCCCACGGTAACAACCACTTTACCAAAATATCCCAATCCCTTTTCAAAAGCAGCAAGGGTCAATGAAGCTCCGGAAGCTCCGGAAGACCACATACCGGTAGTAATTATAACCAGTGCGGTTATGGAACACACGACAATAGTATCCATAAAAACCTCAAAAGCCCCCCAGAGCCCCTGTCTCACCGGATGATCGGTTTTTGCTGTCGAATGAGCCATGGGAGCAGTTCCCCATCCGGCTTCGTTGCTGTAAATTGACCTTGCTACACCCATTTGCAGCGCTTTTGAAATAGTTGCTCCTGCAAATCCACCCACTGCAGCGGTACCCGTAAAAGCACTCTTAAATATGAGTCCTAAACCGCTTATAGCAGCCGGTAATCGGCTAAGAATTATAAATAAACCGCCTACTATATAAAATATTGCCATAAAAGGAACTACATAACTGGTTACCTCTCCTACCTTCTTTATACCACCTAAAATTACCATATATGTGAGTAATATGTAAATTAATCCAACTAATATCATCGGAATCTTAAAGGTATTATTTATTGCCTCGGAAACGGTATAACACTGTAAAGTAATAAAAAATGTAGAAAAAATGCCCACTCCAAATAATACGGCTAACGGTTTCCAAAATCCAAAACCTCTTTCTATGCCAAGACCTTTTTCCATATAATAGGTTGGTCCGCCATAGGTGGAGCCATCGGGATTTTTATCCCTGTAATGCACCGCAAGTGTTACTTCCACCATTTTTGTCATCATTCCCACAAGGGCACATACCCACATCCAGAAGACGGCTCCCGGCCCACCAACTGCAATAGCGCTGGCTACCCCGGCAATGTTGCCGACGCCTATTGTCCCGGCAAGGGCTATGCTTACAGCCTGGAAGGGAGTAAGCATTCCTTCGCCGCCTTCAGATTTTTTACCTATTTTCCCCAGAGTGTTTTTCAAAATATAGCCGATTTTCCTAAACTGCCAGAAGCCGGAGCCAATTGTTAAATACAATCCTACAAAAAGAACGGTGTAGATCAGGGGTTTTCCCCACAAAAAGCCGGAAAGCACCTCTAAAAATTTTTCTATTGTCATTAAATCCCTCCTTACTTTTTTATAATATTTTATTTTTTATCTTTTCATTAAATTCTTAAAACATTGATTAAAAATCGAAAATAATAAAAATATAATTATAAATTTTTATAAAACAGTGTCTAATTTAATTTATTGCAGTTTTAATATATTATTGCAAAATACGGAAGTTTTGTCAAATATTAATTATTTCAGATCTATTTTTAAGCATAATTTCAAGTATCGTAAGATCGGTTTCTTCCATTCCGGGTATCGCAACCCTACCTAAATTCTTTATTGTTTCTTCTACATCTCCTGAAACAATTCCGCTAAAAGGCTCTATCATTATATTGTATTTAGCTAAAAAAACCATCTGAAAAGCAGTTTCAACTGCAATTAAAGCCTTCAAAGAACATCCGGGTTTGGCACCATCGCAAATAATACCCGAAATACTTCCCATAATATTTTGCATAGCCTCAATAATTCCTTTTTCTCCAAGATTCATTAGATAAGCTATTCCCGCTCCCGACCCCATACATGAAGCCACAGCACAGCCACACAGGGCGGATAATCTACCTATATGGCTTTTTATGTATAAGGTTATTAAAAAACTCAAGGCTAAAGCTCTTAAAAAGCTTATTTCATCTACTTTTAAATATTCCGAAGCTACAATAACCGGAATTGAAGCCATGAGCCCCTGATTCCCACTTCCTCCACAGCTTATAACTGGCATTTTTACACCGGCCATTCTCGCATCTATTGCCCCCGCCGTCCATGCTTTCGCTGTATTAACCATATCTTTATTTAATATTCCTCTCGTATACATTTCATTCAATGTAAATCCAATTCCCAAGCCCCACTTTTCATTTAACCCCTTTTGTGCTATATCAGCATTTATCTTTATTACTTCTTTTAAAAATAACAGTTCCTTTTCGGAAAATTTATTAACCGTATCAATTATATCTTTAATAGCCCAGTCCTTTATCTTTTCTTCTTGCCTTTTATCTTCATTAACCTCATCTTTTAATATCTTCCCATCCACCTCTAAATAAATTATATTTGTATGATTTCCTTTAATAATTACAGTAGATTCATGGTTCAAAGATTCCGCTTCAACTTTTATATATACTCCCGGACAACCGGATAAATAGGTAATATCAACAGCACCCTTCTTTATTAGTGTTAATGCCCTCTTTGTATATTCCCCATCTACATCTTCAAGGATCCCTAACTCTAACTCCGGCTTGACTACCACTGCTCCCAGGGCTGCGGCATATTCCAGGCCTTTATTATCCGCTCCCGGTACATAAACTCCCATTCCATTTTTAAATACATTGGTGCTTACAGTAACTTTTACCTTTAAAACCTCCTCTCCCAACAATTCCACTGCCTTTGCGGTAGCAAAGGCCACCCCTGCAGGTTCCGTGCAACCGGTAGCAAGTTTTAATTCGGATTTTAAAATATTTAGTAACTCTTTACAGCCCAATTTTACCTCCCCTTTATTAAAAATATTTTTTTACGCCAAAAGGAATCATTTATTATATGGGGTTTTTTGAAAAATTTTTAAATTGATATAATTTTCACCTTTACTGGTAAGCCAACAACCCTGCTTTTTTCTACCTATTTCAATTAGCTGGTTACTTTTTAAAATTTTTAAATACTTCTTTATAACGCCTTCGGTAATATTATAATTTCTATTTTTCAGATAATTAAGGATAGTGTTCCGCCCCGTAGTTTGTCCTTTTTTTTCTTTTAAAAATAAGAGAATTGCTTCAGTAATTTCATCATTTACTAATCCCTTCCAAAATTCTATTTGATTTAGATTTTCATTCATTACAGATAATGCTTTTTTATTAACTATATAATCCGGGAGATCCTCAACGTCTATAATTTCTTTATCCATAGCACTGCAGCTGATAAATTCCGCAATGTTTATTAATTCTCTAACATTTCCAGGAAATCTATAGTTTTCTAACAAAATCTTGGCTTCTTTCGTAAAATCTTTTTTTATTCCATAAAATTCTAAAAAGTATTTATTAAGGATATAAAAAATATCTTCTTTTCTCTCCCTCAAAGGAGGGATTTCCAAAGATAGTACATTTAATCTGAAAAATAAATCTTCTCGGAATTTATTTTTTTCTATCAACTCTAATAAATTTTTATTTGTGGCTGCAATAATTCTTACATCAACTGGTATTACTTTCGTTCCTCCTACTCTCATAATCTCTTTTTCTTGTAAAACTCTCAGTAGTCTTATTTGCACATTTAAAGGTGAATCACCTATTTCATCTAAAAAGATAGTCCCCCCGTGGGCTTGTTCAAATAGACCCGGTCTTCCTCCTTTTTTAGCTCCCGTAAAGGCACCTTCTTCATAACCAAACAGCTCGCTTTCAATTAAATTTTCCGGAAGTGCTGCAAAATTTATCGCTACGAATGGGCCATTAGATCTGGCAGATTCATTGTGAATAGCCTGTGCAAAAAGCTCTTTACCGGTACCCGTTTCTCCGAATAACAAAATACTTTTGTCCGTTTTTGCAAATCTTTTTGCGTTTTCCATTATATTTGCCATTTTTTTGTTTATTGTCCAAATATTCTCCCATTTATATTTTGCTAAATAGCCCTTTTCAAATAACTTTATCCTGACCGTCTCTTCAAGTTTTTGTATTTTTGATAGCTCTTTAAAAGTATATATTATGTTATCTTTCTTCCCGTTATCCGTTTTGATCTGGCTAACTATATAATCTTTATTTTCTATACTCACAATTTCTGTCTTTTTATTTTTTATGTCTTCCCCTATGATTTTTATCTTTTTCATCTTTTCTTCGAGGCTTCCGTAATTCTCTTTTGAAAGCCTATCGGAGCCGATATTAAAAATTTTACACACAGTCTGATTAGCTATAATAATATTTCCTTTTTCATCGACCAGGAGTATACCTTCGTCTACTTCATTCAATATAATTTCTTGATTTTTTCTAAGCATTTCCGACTGTTCATGCATTAAGGCTAATTTCTTAGACGTTTCCATTAAGAGGTTATTATAATTTTGTACAAATTTGTCTAAATAGTCCTGTTCCAGCCCCAGAGCAAAAAGAACATCTAAAAAAGTTGTCGGGCTTACCGTTCTTGGTCCAATATCAATTTTATTTTCAATTTTTTCAGGGCAAAGATGCATCATGCCAGGTGATATAGCCGTATCGATATTTTTTAAGTCTAAATTGGCTCCTTTGAAATAGGGTATATATTCTAAATGAGTAATGCCAAGGTTTATCAAAGAATCTATGGTTTCCTGAGTTGCAACCCTTGGATTATTTACTACAAGCACTTTTTGACCCCTTGGTAGCATTATAACTTTTTCCAGGTTATATCCCGTTATAATTCTTTTTGCTCCAATTATCTTGCTATTAGGAAAAAGTTTTTGAGCCACAGGAAGCATAAAATTGCCTGAGGTTAAAACCACCTCTTCGGCTTCTGAAACGGTAATCCCTTCGTCTATGGAATATCCAATTATCTCAATATGAGAATCATTTAAAATCATTTTAAACAAATTCACTAAATATTCTTTTACTAATTTATCCGTTGATAATATCACCAATTTTTTATACATCATAGCAACCTTCTTTGCATTTATTTTCATTAATTATATAAATTAAATTCTCTTTTTTTTAAGTAATTCCTCTAATTTGATCGCAAAAAGAAAAAGACCACCGAAAATACATTTTTCAATGGCCGAATTAATTATTATTTACTTTTAATTCTTTAAGACTCAACTCCATCCAAAAAACATAATCCACAAATATTTTCAAATTCTCTATGTTAATTAAATCCTTAGCGATATATATTTTTATATCTCCTATTATGTATTCTTTAAAATTTTGTAATTCTTCTTCTTTTGGCTTTACCGTTAGACCTAACGGCATTTTTTCAGATTTGGTTCATCAAGTGTGAATATTAACCTCTTTTATAGTCAATACCCCTCCATTTTTCTTAACGTAATTAATAAAATAGTTTTTCATAGTTGTGCCCCCATATATTATCACAAACCGAGTTCATCTGCTACATATTTTAGATTCAATTCTTCAAGTTTTTTTCGTGTAGGCCGACCGTTGCTATCCCACCCTCTAAGTTCATAGTATTTATCAAGGAGTTTCTCTATTGTCTCAAAGGAAATCTTTTGTCCCGCTGTCGGACCTTCTCCTTTCAACTCTTCTTTATAAAATCTCGCGGGAGGATAATCATATTTCCTTCCGAAGTCATCTATTTCCCTGAAATTAAAAGCCCTTGTTAAATTGTATTCCCTTTCACCAACCCTTAATAAATCCTCCCATTCGTATTCGATCCCTGTTATATATTTGAATACATCTTTGTAATGATGTAATTGAAAACCCAGTTCTATCCACGGAAATCTGCAAACGTTTAAACTATCTATCATCGGTCTTATGTGTTGAAGTTCAATAATCTTCTCTGCCTTGCCTTCTACTTCGTACCTGCCCACAGCAATATCATAAGTTATAGCCCAGGCTCTGTTATGGTGAGCCCCTATATCGCATGTCATATAAGCTAAAAGCATTCCCGCCGCATTGCGTGGCTCATAACCACTTACTTCTAAACCTTTTACATGAATAGCATAATTTTCAGATCCTTTTCCAAAGGTCTTCGATGCATTCCTTACGCCATTGGCAAGGACATCCCCTATACCCTCTCTTTTTACGATCTTTTCTATTAGGTAGATTACAGATTCCATATCTCCGAATTTAAGTTCTTTTCCGTCGCAGTCGTCCTTATTAATAACTCCTTTTTCAAAGCATTCAAGAGCAAAAGCTATTACATTCCCACCGGAAATTGTGTCAATTCCGTATTCATCCATAAGAAAATTGATATACCCTACTTTTTCAATATCGTCTATCATGCAATTTCCGCCGATCAATGCAATGGTTTCGTATTCAGGTCCTTCTACATACGCTTCCTTACCCGAGTATCTAACCCTGGAATATTTACCGCAGGGTATGGGACAGGAAAAACAACCCTTATCCAATACGTGTATCGTTTCTCTTAGTTTTTGTCCTGTTAATTTAGATGCTCCTTCAAAATAGCCCATACTAAAATTTTTTGTAGGGAATGCACCGTTATCGTTTACCCACTGGGTAATATCTGCAGTTCCATATGGAGTCCAGGTTTTAAAAGCTGGAAGCCTGTAAATCTCATTATACATTTCCTTGCCTTTTTCCAACAATTTGTCCGGATCTTTTACTGGCACAGTCTTGTTACCCCTAATGGCTATTGCCTTTAATTTTTTGAAGCCCATTACCGCCGCAATTCCCGTTCTTCCAGCCTGACGTCCGAAATCATGGGATATACAAGAAAACTTAACTAAATTTTCACCTGCAGGACCAATAGTTGCTATCTGATATTCTTCGCCCAAGTCTTCCTTTAACATTTTTTCGCATGTAATTGCCCCTTTGCCCCAATATTTTGTTCCATCAATTAACTTAATTTTCTCATTTTCAATAACTAGAACCTTGGGGCTTTCGCACTTTCCTTCAATAATCACCGCATCATAACCTGCAAGTTTCAACTCAGCTGCGATATGGCCACCCATATTGCTGTCTCCATATCCCCCGGTCAGTGGGGATTTGGAGCCAAACTCAATTTTCCCGCTGGAAGGTAAGAAACTACCGGATAGAGGCCCTATGGCAATAATTATTTTATTTTCTTCCGAGAGAGGGTTGACACCTTTTTTTATTTCATCATACAGGTACTTTGCAACAAAACCTCTTCCTCCTATGAAGTTAAGTATGGTGCTATCGTCTATTCCTTCTACAGTAAATTTTTCATCGGTTAAATTAACTCTAAGTAACTTTTTATTATAACCGTATATCATTCTTAATCCCTCCCTCTTCATCCATCAGGGCTGCCCTGGGACAAATTTTTATACACTCACCACAATTGTCACATTTAATCGGAAATCCTATCTCATCAAAAACTATTACATTGTAGGGGCAAACATCTTTGCATGCTCCGCATTTTATACAGAGGGTTCGGTTTATAATATATGCCTCACCTTCTTTGGTAATTGCATTAGTAGGACATACTTTTGCACATTCTCCGCATTGAGTGCATACATTGATGGAAAAACTTCCGGGTTCGGGAAAATGCCCAAATATCTTTAATGCACCTTTTTTATGATTAACCTCTTTAAAATGAACTAAGGAACAAATAACCTGACATACCCTGCAACCTGAACATGCCTCACTATTTAGTTTGAATTTCATCAATTCACCTCCAAAATTTTATTACAACTGATGCAGTTCATTTACTTTTGAAATTATCTCATCATTGCTGTAATGAGTTAAACTGCTGACCACTATATGGGTAATGAAAGAAACCGGTAATGATATCAGTATATGAGAGAGCGAGGGCATCTTGGTAAACCAGAGTAAATAGCAGTATAAAACTCCGCCGATGATGATACTTGCTAAAGCACCTTTTTCATTAGCTTTCTTCCACCAGAGACCTAAAATTATTGATGGGAATAAGCTTGAGCCTAAAAGCCCTATGGCTGCAGTATAAAGCATTGTCAAAAGCTTGGGAGGATTAAGAGCAAAAATTACCGCGAGTAGTCCTGCAATCCATGTTACAACTATACTTAATTTTACTATTTGATTCTCGCTGGCTTTGGTATTTATAAATTTTGCATATACGTCGTTTACCACCGCACTGGTTACAGCCAGTATGAGAGCATCGGTGGTTGACATTACTGCAGCCATAACCGCCGCTACTGCTAAACCGTTTATTATTCTACTCGGCAGGTATTTTTCTATAACCTTTAAAAACAGCATATCCGCATCTTTTAAGTCAGCAAAATATATATGGCCTACCGAAGAGATTGCCGTTACCCCAAATACTATCATGAAAGCATAAATAATAACCGCATAGTTTAGAGATAATTTAGCAGTTTTTCCATCCCTTGTAGAAAACACTCTCATTACCAGATGCGGAACGGTGCAGGCTGCAATAAACCAGACCACGAAAGCTCCTATATAAGAGGATACGGGCATAGCTGCCACATTTCCTAATTTCGGATTTGCGGTGGTAGCTTGAATCAGCAAAGGTGTTATACCACCAAAACTTGCAAAAATCAAAAAAGCCACAATTAATACCATGAAAACCATTAACATACCCTGAACTATATCCGTTATCGTAATAGCCCACATTCCTCCTATGGATACATAAAGCGTAAAAACTATTGACGTTAAAATTACAGCATAGTTATAGGGTAAACCCAAAAGGTAAACCGCTGTTATACCCGCTGCTTTTAACTGGGCTACGATATATACTTCCATACAGAGCATGATGAGTATGGGTACAATAATGCTTACCGCTTTATTGTTGTACCTAAAATTGAAAAACTCAGTTACGGTTCTCGCTTTTAAGTTTCTGAATTGCTTTGCCATCAAAATTGCAGCAAGGGGAAATCCGGCTGCAGCACCTGAAAACATAGCAAAGACGTACGGAAGCCCCATTTTAAATCCGAGACCATTCACTCCAAGGATTGATCCTCCACTGGCTAAAGCTGCCATAAGTGCCCAGGAGTTTGCAAATGTTCCTATCTTACGCCCTGCAACCCAGTAATCATCGGTAGAATTGCTTACTTTTTTGTTCGCCCATAAACCTATTAAGATACAAGCTATAATATATATCAGTGTAACGGTAAATTCTACAGCTTTCATTTATACCCCTCCTATTTTTCCTCTTTTAAGACAAAATAAAGATGCAATAAGGGAGCAATAAACATCAACAATGCCATGAGCCATCCAAAGATCGATAGTCCTGCAATTTTTACAGGGGATTTTATTAAGAAAAAGGTAATAATAACGTATAGAAGTAGTATCACCAAAGTAATTTTATCTCCCTTAGGCATGGGAAAAAAACTTTTTTCCATTTTCTAAACCCTCCTATCCTCCAAAAATATTTAAAAAAATATTTACTGTATCCCCCCTTTTTATAAAAAAATCCTCATTATTTTTGTATACCCTCCCACCTTTTTCAAAATAAATATAGTTTACCAAATTACTTAATTTAGGACATTTTTTTATAAGTAATTCCTTAAATTCATCAACTCTTAGTTCTGTCTCAATTTCTTCCAATAATATTTTTTTACAACCCGTGATACTTTCAAGTTGATTACTTATGTTCACCGTAATCAAAGCTTAATCACTCCCAAAATTTAATTGATTCAAATACATCTTTTATTACTTTTTCTAATATTTTTATTATTTCGTTTATCTCGATCTCCGTAACCGTTAAAGGCGGTGCAACCATTACAGCATCACCTTTAGTCCCATCAGCACACAAAGCTGCACCGTAGAGCATCAATCCCTCCTCTAATGCTTTATCCACTATCCTTTCGGTTAGCCCTAATGAGGGATCAAAAGTCTCCTTAGTTCTTTTATTCTTTACAAATTCAATCCCCATCATTAATCCCTTACCTCTTACATCTCCAATAAAGGGATATTTCTCCTTTAAAATTTCTAATTTATTTAAGATCAGATCTCCACTTTTTTCACATTTTTCTATTAAATTATTTTTATTAAGATAATCAATTACGGCGCAACCCGCTGCCGCAGAAACAGGATTCCCTGCAAAGGTATAACCGTGAGCAAATTTTCCGCTCCCTTTTTTAAAAACTTCGTAAATCGATTCCTTAATGGCAACTGCACCAAGCGGAGCATAACCTCCACTTATTCCCTTTGCCATACATATAACATCGGGTATGACCTTCCAGTGATCTACAGCAAAGTTTTTACCGGTTCTACCTACCCCTGTCATAACTTCATCGGCAATAAAAAGGATATCGTATTTATCACACAATTCCCTTATATACTGTAAATACCCATCTTTTGGAACCGCCGCACCTAAGGTAGATCCAACAATGGGTTCTATTATTATAGCAGCAATATTTTCAGGCCCTTCTCTTTTTACCAATTTTTCTATATTTTCTGCGCATTCAAGATTACATTCATCTGGATTTTTATCAAATGAACATCTATAACAATAAGCAGGTTCAGCATGGGGAAAATCCAAAAGTAAAGGTGAATATCTTACCCTCCTTGCCACATTACCGCTTAATGATAATGCTCCCATAGTATTTCCATGGTAACTCTGCCAACGTGAAATAACCTTATATTTTGTAGGTTTACCTTTTTCAACATAATATTCCCTTGCAAGTTTTAAAGCCGTTTCTACCGCTTCAGATCCTCCGGAAGCAAACAATACTCTACTTATTTCTTTTGGAGAAATTTTAATTATTTTTTCGGAAAGTTCTATTATTTTTTCATTTGAAAATTTAAATCTATGGGCAAATTCTACTTTTTTCATCTGCTCATATATAGCTTCAATTACCTCGTCAACTCCGTGACCAATATTTGAGACAAGGGCTCCCGAACATGCATCTATATACTTCTTTCCCTTATTGTCCCATAGATAAATACCCTCACCTTTGACAATAATTGGAAATTCTTTTTTTAAATTTGGATAAAAAATGTAATCCATAAACCAGCTCTCCTTAAATTTCCATTATTTTTAAATTTTTATCTAAACAAAATTCTAAATCTGTAATGCAGCTTAAGATATCAATATTAATTTCAGGTGCAACCTCTTTTAAAAATACTCTGCCATCCCTGAATTCAAAAAGGCCGTATTCCGTAACTACAATATCTGCCTCCTTCAACCCGGTTATGGGTAAATTACATTTTTTTACCAGTTTAGGTTTACCCTCTTTTGTTGTATGCTGCATTGCTACTAATACTTTTTTTGCACCACACACTAAATCCATTGCTCCTCCTACACCCAATTGTTTTCCGTTGGGTATAATCCAATTAGCAATATTACCTTCTTCATCCACCTGGAACGCTCCTATAACAGTTGCATCAATGTGGCCTCCCCTTATCATTCCAAACGAAGTTGCACTATCAATATAGCAGCATCCCGGTGTTTCAGTTACGGGAACTCTCCCAGCATTTATTAAATTAAAATCTTTTTTGTTTTCCAAAGCTGCCGGGCCAACTCCCAGCATTCCATTTTCCGATTGAATAAAAATTTTTTGACTATTAATGTAATCCGCTACCATTGTAGGTATTCCCACCCCCAGGTTTATAAAAAGAACTCTTTCTTTCGACCATTCATCAAAAATTTTTGCTATTCTTTTCGCTATTCTGTTTTTTGCAAGTTCTTCGGGAATTATGTTCATTGAAATGCCTCCCTCTTAGTAATGATATCCACAAATATATGGGGAGTAATGATATGCTCGGGATTAAGGCTACCTGCTGGTACCACCTCATCGACTTCCACTATTACCAAATCTGCTGCCATAGCCATGATAGGGTTAAAATTTCGGGCAGTTTTGTAATATATGAGATTTCCTAATTCATCTGCAATATAAGCTTTTATAAGAGCTACATCCGCTTTTATCGCATATTCCAGAACATACTGCTTTCCGTTTATTAACCTTATTTCTTTTCCTTCTGAAAGATCCGTCCCAACAGATGTAGGAGTATAAAAAGCCGGTATGCCTACTCCTGCAGCCCTTATTGCTTCAGCAAATGTCCCCTGAGGAACAAGAGTTACTTCAATTTTACCTTGATTCTTTGCTTCAGCTACCTCAGGATTCCAATTGTAATAAGTCCCTATTAGAGCCTTTACTTGATTATTTCTCAACAGTCTCCCCAAACCTATTCCAGGAGAACCCAAATCATTACTAATAATTGTTAGATTATCAATTTTACTTTCACAAAGAGCATCGATTAAGCTATTGGGATAACCCGCCGTTCCAAATCCACCAATCATTACACGGGAACCGGGTTTAATAGATGATATTGCTTCCTTTGCAGTCTTTAATTTATTCATAAATATTCCTCCTCAGAATGTTAGCAATTGTAAGTGCTCATTCTATATTTTCAAGGATTATACTCATTCCCATGCCCCCAGCTACACAAATTGTAGCAAGCCCATATCTCACCTTACGTCTTTTCATTTCATACAGAAGCGTGATAATAATCCTGGCACCCGAACATCCCAGGGGATGCCCCAAAGCAATCGCTCCTCCGTTTACATTTACAATTTCGGCATTCAAATTTAGTTCTTTAATTACCGCAATACTTTGTGCAGCAAAAGCTTCATTTAATTCAATCAATTCAATATCCTTTAATGTTAATCCAGCTTTTTTTAACGCTTCCAAAGTAGCTGGAACCGGGCCAATTCCCATTATCCTTGGGTCAACACCAGCTGCACTGAACGAAATTATTTTTGCTAATGGTTTTATTTTTAATTCCTTAGCTTTTTCCATAGACATCAAAACCAGCGCGGCCGCTCCATCACTTCTCATAGAACTATTTCCTGCCGTAACCGTTCCATTTTCTTTAAAAACAGGTTTTAATTTTGATAATTTCTCAATACTTGTGTCTTTTCGAGGGCCTTCATCAATGTAAACAAATCTCTGCTCTCCTTTTAAGTTTATCATTACCGGGATTATTTCTTTTGAAAATGTTCCCGTTTCCAGTGCTTTAACCGCTTTAATATGGCTGTTTAAAGCAAACTCATCCTGTTCACTTCTACTTATTCCATAAATTTCCGATAGATTTTCTGCAGTAATTCCCATATTAAAACTCCCGTATATCTCTTCTGGTTGAGATTTTGGTTGACTTTCAGTGTTTGGGTCTACAAGCTCCCCATTTCCTGCAATATACCCAAATCGAGCATTCCTTAAATAATAAGGAGCTGTGCTCATACTTTCTACGCCACCTGCTAAAACAATATCTGCATAACCACAATATATTTCGAAAAAAGAGTTTACAACAGCCTGCATCCCCGAAGCACATTGTCTGTGAACCGTATAAGCAGGAATCTTTTCAGGGAATCCTGCTTTTAATCCCGATACCCTGGCAATATTAGGAGCATCAGAACTTTGTTTGGTCTGCCCTATAATTATTTCATCCACCATATCTTTTTTTAATTCAGCTCTATTTACCACCTCATTTAAAACAAGGCTCATCAAATTTTCAGCAGAAATATCCTTAAAATAACCCCCTATCTTGCCTATAGGGGTCCTTACAGCAGATGTTATTACAACTTCTTTCAAATCCTTTACCTCCCTATGTTTACTTAAAAAAAAATTATTGCAATATTTATGCCAGGCAAACTATACAGATTTTTATCATGAAATTTATTTATTAAGAACTTTTTAGGATGTTTTTTGGATGTATAATGTAGAAAGACTTTCCATAAAAGCAACCTATTTCATCCTAATATATCCCATATTAATAAAAACCCGAGTGTCAAGTATCTTCCTTAAATTCTTGCACCCCAAATGGCCTACAATCATATAATGTATTAGACTAAATTTTAGGAGGTAATAGAATGGAAAACATCGAAAAAGTAATAGGGCCCAAAAAAGATAGATCATTCCTTGTGTTTCTCATTCTGATATTACTTTTACTCGGAGACAATTTTTAACAATAAGAGCCGTGCTTTAAAGCACGGCTTTTATAATTTTATTGTTTATCTTTTAAAATTTTTTGGATTGGGAGCTTATATTCGTACAAATAATTTTTCATTGGCGATTTTAAATTCATATAGCTTTTCTTTAATTGTTATTTTTTAAGTTTTAAATGTATTTTTATGATATATAATATATATTAGACAAAAATTCGGTAACAAAGGTTACTAAAATTAGAAATATTTGGAGGTAATATGAAAGAAATTGTAAGTTCCTTAACCCTATGCCCGTTATTTAAAAGCATGTCCAAAAAAAATATTGAAGATATTTTAAATTCTGTTGATTACAAAATAAAACCTTTTAATAAAGGCCAGTTAATAGCTGTTGAAGGGGACGACTGCCTCAACATAGGAATAATCCTTGATGGAAGCGTAGAAATAAAAAAAATTTTTGCTTCCGGCAGGTCTATTACCGTGGCTTCTTTGAAAAAAGGAAACATATTCGGGGAGGTTATAATTTTCTCCGATATTAGAAAATATCCCTCCACAATTACTGCTTTTACCGAAACAAAGATAATGTTTATATCCGTAGATGATGTAATAAAACTTTGTAACAGCAATAAAAAATTTCTCTTTAACTTTATTTCCCTTCTCTCTAACAGAATTTTAATGCTTAACGAAAAAATAACTATTATTTCTCAAAAAAGCATTAGGCAAAAAATTTCCCTTCTATTACTGGAAGAATTTAAAAAAAATAAGAGCTTAATTTTGGAATTACCCTTATCGAGAAAGGACCTGGCAGAATACCTGGGAATACCAAGACCTTCGCTTTCCAGGGAAATGATAAAAATGAAAAATGAGGGCATTATCGATTTTAAGAAAAATACCATTAAGATATTAAATTTATCGGAACTGGAGAATTCTTTAATTGAATAACTATTAAAAAATAACCCGGGTTAATCCCGGGTTAAAATCTTAGGTCTTTGCATATAATCAGTGTGTAAAAGCTGATAGCACCTCTCGCTCAACGGTCTCCCTAAATATTCTCTGTAAAGCTCCAAAACTGCCGGGTTTTCATGGGACCTCCTGATATTTTTACCTTCATCTATATCGTAAATAGCTTTCATACGCTTTAACCTTATACTGTCGTTTGTAGGAATCACCTGTCCTCCCCCACCTAAGCATCCACCAGGACAGGCCATTACCTCAACAAAATGGTATTGAACTTCTGTCTTTTTGATTCTTTCCATAAGCTCTTTCGCATTCTTAAGTCCATGGGCAACAGCAGCTTTTATTTTAAAATTTTTTATTTCTAACTCGACTTCTTTAATTCCCTCCATTCCTCTTACCGGATGTATTTCTATATGCTTTAATTCCTCACCGGTAAGGAAATAATATGCTGTCCTTAAAGCCGCTTCCATTACCCCACCCGTTGCACCGAATATAGCACCCGCTCCCGTCGAAATCCCTAAAGGAAAATCGTAATCTTCGGGTTTCAATTTTAATATGTCAATATTCATTTCCCTTATCATCCGTGCAAGTTCCCGCGTCGTTATTACTATATCTACATCCTGATACCCGCTGGATACCATTTCGCCCCTTTGAGCTTCAAATTTTTTAGCAGTACAGGGCATTATGGATACTACGACAATTTTTTGAGGAGGTATCCTATTTTTAGCCGCATAATAGGTTTTTATAAGCGCTCCCATCATCTGCTGAGGAGATTTACAGGTAGATAAGTTATCCAGTAATTCAGGGTAAAAATGTTCGCAAAATTTTATCCAACCCGGACTGCAGGAAGTTATCAAGGGCATCTTTCCTCCTTGTTCTAAACGCTCAACGAGTTCACTTGCTTCTTCAACAATCGTAAGGTCGGCTGTAAAATTTGTATCGAATATTTTGTAAAATCCCATTTTTCTCAAAGCCGCGACCATCTGACCGGTAACAATACTTCCAGGCTCCATCCCAAAAGCCTCGCCTAATGCTACCCTTACTGCAGGAGCGGTTTGCGCAATTACAAATTTTTGTGGATCGGAAAGTGCATCAAATACCTTATCAGTATCGTCCCTTTCGGTCAGGGCACCGGTAGGACATACCAGCACGCATTGCCCGCACTGAGCGCATGGCATTTTACTTAAGCCTTGATTAAAGGGTGGATCAATTGAAGTATTAAAACCCCTGTGATGAGGTTCTATTATACCTATCCCCTGTATTTCACCGCATACGTTTACACATCGTCGGCAAAGTATGCACTTGTTAGGATCTCGTACTATAGCAGGTGTAGTCTCATCTTTGTTAAAAATACTTTTTTCACCGCTGTATTTAATATCGGTTATATTTAATCTATAAGCCATTTCTTGAAGTTCACAATTACCATTTCTTATACATGCAGGACATTCCATAGGGTGATTGGATAATATAAGCTCTAAAATCGTTTTTCTTGCTTTTCTTATGAATGGAGAATTAGTTTTTACTATCATTCCTTCCGATGCGGGAGTTACACAGGCTGCCTGTAGGTTTTTTGCACCTTTTACTTCTACTACACAGAGTCTGCATACACCCATCGGTTTTAGGTCTTCTCTGTAACAGAGAGTAGGTATATAAATCCCTGCCTTTTTGGCAGCATCCAGGATGGTAGCACCTTCTTCAACATGAACATTTATATTATCAATTGTAAGATTTAGCATACTCTACCCCACCCTCCTCGTTCTGTTTTACATCGCACCTTAAACACCTGCATGCTTCCTCATAAGCTGCGCTCTCTTCAAGTGTCAATTCCACTTCTTTAAAACTATTTATTCTTTCCTGTGCCTTTAATTTAAAAGTTGCACACCTATTCCTGTGTTCTTCATAAATCTCATAGTCCGCTGTCCGGGGATAATAGCTCTTCTTTTCATACATATTGCCTCCTAAATATTTGTCTATGGATATAGCAGCTTTTCTACCCGACGCTATAGCTTCTATTACCGTAGAAGGTCCCGATACACAGTCCCCTCCTGCAAATACTCCAGGTATTGAAGTTTCCATGGTTTCTTTATCTATGGTAATGCTCATTCCTTTTGGCACTTTTATTGCCCCTAAATCTACCTGCTGTCCAAGGGCGAAAATTACGTTATCTACTTTTATGCTAAACGAAGACCCATCTATTGGCACCGTTCTTCTCCTGCCGTTTTCATCAAAATCGGCAGGTTTCATCCTGATTACTTCAATTCCATTCACCCTACCACCTTCACCTATAATCCGAATAGGAGCTGTATAAAAGTGTAATTTTACGCCTTCTTCAATAGCATCTTTGACCTCTTCAGGTAAAGCCGGCATTTCATCAGGACCACGCCTGTAAAACACATTAACCTCTTTTGCGCCCTTTCTGAGTGCTACTCTAGCAGCATCAACAGCAGCATTGCCCCCGCCTATAATGGCAACTTTTTTGCCTATGTCAATATATTCGTTTAAGTTTACCTTCTTTAGGAATTCCAACGCTGAGTATACACCGTAAAGCTCATTTCCCGGTATATCTAGTCTAATATCTTTTTGGGCTCCTATAGCAATAAATATCGCATCAAATCCCTGGTATTTCAAATTTTCTATGGTAAAGTCCTTACCCAAAGCCATATTTAAATGTATTTCAACACCCGCAGATTTTATATGTTCTATTTCTGATTTTAAAACATCTTTTGGCAGCCTGTATTCCGGAATACCAATGGCTAACATACCACCGGCTATAGGAAGTGCTTCAAAGACGGTAACGCTATACCCTTCCAGTGCAAGGTAATAAGCTGCGGTAAGGCCTGCAGGTCCCGAGCCTATTACTGCAATTTTCTTGCCCTTTGCTTTTTTAACTACCGGCAAATGCGGGTTTTTCACATCGTAATCCGCAGCAAACCTCTTTAATGCTCTAATAGCCAGCGGCTCATCTATTTGAGCCCTGCGACACTTAGACTCGCACGGATGATTGCACACTCTACCGCATACCGCCGGGAATGGGTTATTTTCTCTAATTATACTTACTGCTTTTTCGTAATCCTTCATTCTTATAGCATTAATATAAAGCGGTACTTCCACCCCTGCAGGGCATGCATTTTGGCAGGGTGAATTAAAAAGGCTTGCACATACTGAAGCCGGACATTTTTTGTATTTAATATGGGCCTCATATTCATCCCTAAAATATTTTATTGTACTGAGCACGGGATTCGGTGCGGTCTGGCCAAGCCCGCATAAGGCGGTTTCTTTTATAATTTCTCCCAACTCAATAAGCCGTTCAATATCCCCCTCTTTACCTTCACCTCGTGTAATCCTATCCATAATTTCAAGCATCCGCTTTGTTCCCAACCGGCAGGGTGCACACTTTCCACAGGACTCATCCTGAACAAATTGGAGAAAATATTTTGCAAAATCTACCATGCAGGTATCTTCGTCAACTACTATTAGCCCGCCTGACCCCATTATCGTTCCAAGTTCTTTTAAAGATTCATAATCTACTGGGGTGTTAAGGTACTTTTGGGGAATGCATCCTCCAGAGGGACCTCCTGTTTGAGCGGCTTTAAATTTTTTTCCACCGGGTATACCCCCACCTATATCGTAAATGATCTCACCAAGCGCGGTACCCATAGGTACTTCCACTAACCCGGTATTTTTTATTTTACCGGCGAGGGCAAAGACCTTAGTCCCCTTGCTGTTTTCCGTTCCGTAGCCAGAAAACCAATCTGCTCCTCTCAGGATAATGGGACATATATTTGCATAAGTCTCCACGTTATTTATAAGCGTAGGTTTGCCTAAGAATCCTTCATTTGCTGGAAAAGGAGGCTTGGGGCGAGGCTCTCCCCTTTTCCCCTCTGCAGATGCTATTAATGCCGTTTCTTCTCCGCAAACGAAAGCACCGGCACCCACCTTTATATCTATATCAAAGTCGAACCCGCTACTTAAAATATCTTTGCCTAAAAGTCCTCGTTCCCTTGCTTGTTCTATCGCATGCTTTAATCTTTCTACAGCAAGGGGATACTCCGCACGCACATAAACATAACCCTGGTTGGATCCTACCGCATATCCCGCTATAGCCATTGCTTCTATAACAGAGTGAGGATCTCCTTCCAGGATGCTCCTATCCATAAAGGCACCGGGATCGCCTTCATCGGCATTGCACAGTACATACTTAGGACTACCCTTTGCTTTTGCAGTAAAACTCCACTTAAGCCCGGTAAGGAATCCCGCACCCCCTCGCCCTCTTAAACCGGATTTTTTTATTTCTTCAATAACGTCCTCTGGCTTCATCGTAAATAATACCTTTGCCAGAGCCCTATATCCGTCTGCCGCGATGTACTCCTCAATATTCGTAGGATCTATGAGTCCCACATTTCTCAGGGCTATTTTTACCTGTTTGGCAAAAAATGGATTTTCATCCTTGCAAATTATGGGGGTTCCATTTGAATCCTTAATTAGAAGTTCTTCCACAATTTCTCCCAAGAAAAGATGTTTTTGGATAATTTTATCCGCTCCTTCTGGAGTCACTTTTGTGTACAGCACTCCATCAGGATAAATTACAACCATTGGCCCTAAATGACATGGACCCATGCATCCGGTAATTATTACTTTTATTTCGGAGGATAAATTCATTTCTTCAATTTTATTTAAAAGCCGGTCCTTTACTTTTATACAACCGGAAGAAATACAACCTCCTCCGCCACATACCAGCACATGTTTTCTATAAAATTCCATTCTTACCCCTCCTTAAACATTAGGAATAACCCACTCTTTGATGATCGTTCTTCTCATTATATGGTGAAACAATATTCCTCTTGCTTTTTCCGGTGTTACATAGCAGTAGGTTACTGCGGGAAGACCTTCCATATATACATGTACCAAGGGTTCCATTGAACAAAGACCTATGCATCCAGTAGTTTTTATTTTTACCGGTATACCTTTTGTTTCTATCTCATTTATAAAAGTGTTTAATACATCCTTAGCACCGGCAGCTATACTGCAAATCCCATAACATATCACAATAGTAGCAAAGGGAGAAACTTCTTCGGTATTCATAACCAACCTCCTTTCCGTAAAAATTCTCTCCTTTACTTCAAGCTGTCACTAACTTTGTTGAAGGTTTTAATTCTGCCCTCTTTCTGCTTTTTACTATCTCTTCCTGTTCTTTCATAACTTCCTCGTAATTTTTAAAAGGAGGCTCGTATTTTGAAATGATTTTGGGAATATCATCGGGTTTTAATCTTGCATAAACATCTTCATTTATCATCATTACCGGTCCCAATCCGCAGGCACCCAAGCATCGAACTATATCGATGGAAAATAAACCGTCATCAGTGGTATCGCCCGGCTGTATCTTTAAGTACTGAGTTAATTTTTCTATGATTTTTTCAGATCCCCTTACATAACAAGCAGTTCCTTTACATACGCTTATTCGATATTTTCCCTTTGGTTTTAAAGAAAAAAATGCATAAAAAGTAACAATACTGTACACTTCACTTAAAGGTATGTCCAAATATTCTGATATTTTAATTTGTACTTTCATAGGAATAAATCCAAATCGATTTTGGACATCTCTCAATATTTGTAAAAGTTCCTCTTTTTTTCGCCCGTAACCCTTCAATAATTCTTCAACCCATAACAAGTCTTCCTGAGTTATATCAAAAACTTTTTCAGACATATTTACTTCCTCCTTACTCTTTTTGCTAATCATTTCTAAGCAATTTTTATACCTATGGACATTCTAAAATAAAACAATTTTTTTATTGAAAAATAAAATAAAAAAAGCATCGGAAATATTTAAATAATTTTTCCGATGCTTAAAAGCATTAATATAAAATTATATGTGAATGTTATAATTTTATTTTGACAATTATTTCAAAAATGCACCGAAACATCAAAAATGCGAGAGTGCATTAACTATTGTCCTTTAATTTTTTAAGTTTTCTAACTACCGTCGACTGATTTATCCCCAGTAGGTCTGCCATTTCGTAAGTATTTTTGCACTTTTTTCTTGCAAGAAATAAAAGCTGTTTTTCTACCATTTCAATGGCTTCCTTAAGCGGCATCAAACCTTCCACGGTAATTTTACAATGATTTTGTCGAGAAGTTTCGCTTTTCTTTATATATTGAGGCAGATCTTCAACTCCTATGAAATTTTTTTCTGACGTCACCAGTATTCTTTCAACAAAATTTTCCAATTCCCTGACATTTCCCGGCCATGAATAATCTTTGAGTACATCTATTGCTTCTTGCAGAAGAGTTTTTGAAATTCCATTACGTTTATTATAGTAATTTACAAAATAGAGTATAAGAGGTTCGATATCTTCTTTTCTCTCCCGTAACGGAGGTACAGTAATAGGTACCACACTTAACCTGTAATATAGGTCCTCTCTGAAAACTCCATCCTCTACCATTTTTCTTAAGTCTCTATTTGTAGCTGCTATAATCCTTATATCAACTTCAATGGGTTTTATACCTCCTAACCGCGTAAGCTCCCGGTCCTGCAGAACTTGTAGCAGCTTTACCTGCAAGTTCAGCGGAAGGTCGCCGATTTCATCGAGAAAAAGGGTACCCTTATGGGCCATTTCTATTAACCCCGGCTTGCCTTCACGCTTTGCCCCAGTAAATGCACCGGTTTCATACCCAAAAAGTTCTGATTCCAGCAGACTTGCCGGAATTGATCCACAATTTATTTTAACGAAAGGTCCTTTACTGCGAGGGCTGTTATCATGAATAAATCTGGCAATTAACCCCTTCCCAACACCGGATTCTCCGAGAAGGAGAACCGTTGAATCTACGTTTGCCAGTCTCAAGCAAAGGTGTATTAATTTTTCCATGACAGGACTAACCGAAACTATTCTGTGCAAGGGCCTCGAGTCTCCGGAATGTGTACATTTTTCTAAGTATCTTTTGAGTTTTTCGGCATCAAGGGCATCCTTTGTAAGACTTTGATATTCATCAATATCCATGGCATTTATTAATACCCTGACAATTTCACCATTTTCATTGAATATAGGAGTCCCGGTAGTAAAAAGCCTTCTTTTCCCCGCCTGCTGAATTAAAGTAAGCCTCCTTTTTTCTTTTATAACAAGTTTAGTAATGGAAGGGTATATTACTCGATTTTTTTCCAACTCCTCAGTGTTTTTTCCTATCACATCTTCACGGGAAACACCTAAAAATTTGGTAAAGGCCGCATTAAGCCTTAATATTTTACCCTGTCCATCAGTAACCAGGACTCCATCGTAAGACGACTCTATTATCGCGGACATTTCCCTGTTTAACTCATCAATACGATTTTTTTCCTGAATTTCTTTTGTCAAAAGATAAGGCAAGCACATCTCTATCTCAGCAATACCATTGTATACAGCCACTGCTTTTTCCCTGCAGGTGTCATATCCGCATGCACCGCAGTTTAATTCATCTCCTTTATTAAACTTATTTGTATGTATAAGTATTCTTTTTATTTCATCTTCTGTCGGTACGTTCATTTTTACACTTTTATTTTTAAAACTGCGGGTAAGATCTAAATTATTAATAATATCTTTAAAAGCATCAAGCTTTAACCTTTTATCATCACCCACTATTCCGGAAAAAGCAAATTTTTCAACCCTTTCACCACCGGTATAAAAATTATCATGTTTAAAATACGGACCATCCACACAACCGCGGCACATAAGAATATCAACGAAATTTGGTTTAAATTCCCCTTTATCGATGCTTTCAAGGCATTTTATTGCATCCCTGCCATCGGCAGTAATAAATTTTCGTGAAAATGCTACCCGCCCTTTCAAAGATTGTAAAAGCCCGCCGCTTACCGGAAATCCTCTGAAAACGGCATCTGGCAGCGGACCATCAAAACTGCACACTTCTTGAGAATTTATCACAATATTTTTCAAATTAAAAAGGTCTTTCATCTCGCTGAAGGTTAAAACCACATCTACTCCGTATACTTCCTTAGCCTCATCCTTTTTCGCAATGCAAGGACCTATAAATATCACATATGCACCGGGATGTAAACATTTTACTAACCTTCCAATTGCTATCATAGGAGAGACCAAAGGTGCCAAATTGGGAATAAGATTTGGAAAATGTTTTTCAATCAAATTGACTATTGCAGGACATGGGGTACTTATTATAGGAAATAAAGGCGACATTTTTAATAATTCTTCGTAAGCCTTTCCAACAAGTTCAGCACCAACAGCTACCTCCCATACTTCATCAAAACCCAATGCCTTAAGTCCCCCTATAATCCTACCGACTTCGTCAATTTTAAACGCAGCAGAAAAACTGGGGGCGATTACGGCAACCTTAAACTTTTTTTCGTTAAGTATCCTAAAAGTTTCTTCAATCCCGCTTTCTATAACCTTAGCGTTTTGCGAGCACACCTTAACACAATTCCCGCATGAAATACAGCGCTCCACAAGTACCTCTGCTTGACCCTCTTTTACCCTAACCGCCTTGACAGGACAATTACGAACGCAGGAATAACACTGCCTGCATTTATTTTTTTCTGTCATAACAATGCAGGACATTATTTACCCTCCTGAATCTTCATATTTATCACTTATATTATATATAATCAAAATATTAGTGATAATATTATTTTTCTTAAAATACTCGATCTATTAAAATTACAAATATCTTTTTTTAATTATTAAGAAAATGGATGTTACAAAACGGTTATGATAAAATTATTTTATATAAACTGAATTTTTTATTTTTAAGGAGGGTTTTTATGACCGAAATCTTTGATCTGCCAACACCTGCTTTTCTCGTCGATTTAGATAAATTAGAAAATAATCTAAGAGGAATGGCGGATTTATGTAGAGAAAACAAAAAACAACTGTGGCCTATGGTAAAGACCCACAAAAGCATTGAAATTGCAAAAATGCAGGCGGACTTAGGTGCAAAGGGCTTTTTGGTCGGTACAATTGATGAAGCCGAAAAATTGGTAGAGCACGGTTTTAAAGAAATTATGCTGGCATATCCGGTTGCATCAAAAGAAAATATAGAAAGAGTAATAACCCTTGCTAAAAAAGCTCATATAATTCTTAGTTTTGACACCAAAGAGGCCGCATCTAAGGTAGATAAAATTTGCGAAAAGGAAGGTCTTTACCTGGATTATCTAATAATAATCGACTCGGGCTTACACCGTTTTGGAGTAATTCCTGAAAAAGCTCCAGAACTTGCAAAAACGCTGAGAGAATTTCATCACCTTAAATTCAAGGGAATTGCCACCCATCCGGGACATGTATATGCTAAAACAAATTCTTTAGAAGTCAAGGCGGTCGCTGAAGAAGAAGTAAACGCTTTGCGCTTGGCCTCAAACCTTTTAGAAAAGGAAGGTTTTATCGTAGAAATTATAGCCACCGGAAGCACTCCCACGGCTTTTTATGTCGCAAAAGACGACAAAATCAATGTATTACGACCGGGTAATTACGTATTTTACGATGCTATTCAGGTTGCCTTGGGAATCGTTCCCGAGGAAAGGTGCGCCCTTACCGTAATTGCCACAATAGTATCCCGCCCAAAGGATGACCTTTTTATAATTGATGCAGGAAGCAAGTGTTTCGGTTTAGATAAGGGTGCTCATGGAGTTTTTTTAACAGCAGGTTACGGCATAGTAAAAGGACATCCTGAACTGACCGTTGAAAGCCTGTCTGAGGAGGTAGGAAAAATAAGAATAAGCGGCAATACAAACTTAAAAGTGGGCGATAAAATAGAAGTTATACCCAACCATGCGTGTTCCTCTGCAAACATGACAAGTTTCCTTATAGGACACAGAAGAGGATTAATAGAAAAAATCCTCCCGGTTGATGCACGGGGAGGAAGCAGAATCCCAATATTAAAGTGAAACTAATCAAATTTACTCTGCATCAAAGTTTTAGTTATTTTTTTCATTTCTTCCACTTCGGTATCCAGAACCGATTCGGGGAAATACCTCGCCTTCTGGTAAAGATTCGTTATATATTCTATTATATTCTCATCATCTTCAAAGGCTTTTTTAAGTTGAGCTTTAAATTCAAGGGGTGTTTCGTAGGTTTTTCTGAAATACCCCTTTTTTTCCGCTGCCCTCAGAATTTGAGCATACATTTTCCTGATCTTAGCTGCAGGGAAGTCTCCGTATATCAAAGGTTTAATCCGGGATCTTAAGATGCTTTTTATTTTACAGGAAAGCTCGTTTACGCTGTTTTTAAACAATGCGGGGGTGTAAATCGATTCTTTCTCATCAACAAAATCATTTTCGGTAAAATTTCCAATATGCTTTTTCAAAGATAAAAAGATTATTCCACTAAATACTACCAAAAGGATAGTTAAGCCAAAAACTTTAAAGATAATTTCAACCGTATAAGGCACAACGTATTCTTCATGACTGCCAGGCATAATACTTACGCCTGGTTCTCCGGGTAAAATTTCCTGTTTTTTTATTTTTGCGTATCTTGAAATAAAGTACAATAAAAATGCTATAACCTTATCCAATGGCTTGAAAATAGGTTCTAAGATCTTAAAAATGAGCTCTACAAACGAAAAATATGTGGTCTTAATAAAATCAATAAATGCTAAAAATTCATAAGGCTTTATTAGCTCCATTAAGACAACAAAAATAATTCCAACTATTAAAGAAAAAATTAAAGTGGTAAACAGCCATCTTCCCTTAGAAACTTGCAAGGAGAAATACTCTAATTGGTATAAAGAAAGAGCTATAAGGGAAACTATTATGAAACCAAAAGCTAATAAAAGCACTTCGCTGGTTTTCCCAACATTTTTATAAAAAAGAAGACATATAACAATAATTGGTGTAAACTTTTTAAGTTTTTGTATCAGTTCATAATGCTCAAGCTCCCTGCTATCCGGCCAAAGTCCAAAAATAAAGCATAAAAATGCAAAGCTCAAATAATTAAAAACATTATGGTATTTAAAAAACATCAATATTAATACCAAAAGCAGTAAAATTATTTTGAAATTTTTCAACCTGTAATAAAAAAACTTAGATAAAATCCCCGCTGTAAACCAGAACAATATTTCATAAGCCGAAAAAGGTTCTTTTAAAAATATTTTTCCAAAACTAAAATTTATAATAAGCAAAAATATATAATGAATTATCAGCAAAAGTAATACTTTTATCCCCTTAAACCAGTTCGATAAAAGAAATTTCACGCCATTTTTCCTCCCCAAAAGCGTGATAAGTTTTAACTCCTTTGGGCCCTTTGCAATCCTTATTGATTTTCCCCACCAGAATCAATTCCACATCAAAACTCATTTTTTCCAGGAATTCTACTATTTTTTTCCCACTCTTACCCCAATTTGCCGTTATAAATACCACTTTGCTTCCCTTTTTTAATGTATGGAAAACCCTGTCGAATACCTCATCTATCTTATAAATACTGTAAGAATCAAGACGTGCCAGAGCATCTAAAACCACCTTTAAATGTAATGCACCCGTGCCATAAGGTATTAAAGTAAATATATCGGTATCATTATCACGGGATATAATTCTTCCGTTGCTGGCAAGCATCACTTCATATCCTGAATCAATGGCTTTCTTTGCAATCGAAGCAGTAAGAACTACAAGAAATTCCGACAGATCCGGATTAATTCCCTCCCAGGCATTTTCAAATGTATTTACATCAAGTATAAAACAAATCCTTTTTTTGTAACTTGAATCATATACCTTCACCAAAAGCCTGTCATACTTTGCTGAGGATTTCCAATCAATATCTTTTAAGGAATCTCCAGGAAAATAATTCCTTTTGCCGCCGAATAAAAAGGGGTCCGGAAAGATCTTTTTTTTGCCTCCCGCTCCAGAGAGGGAAATATCTGGATTCCCTTCGGTTACAAGTACATCTACAATTCGGGGGTACACTATCAACTCAGCATTTTTGTAAATTTTCATCTCATTTTGGTAAATACCAAGTAAATCTCCGGTATTTAAAGTAACGGGACCAAAGAAAAAAATCCCGCGATTTTGTGGGGATACGGGATATCTTCTCCTAATCTTCTGATACCATAAAAGGGAATAAACACCGCTTAAAATTTTCTTGCCCGGCTTATTATGGGCCAAAAGGGTTCCTTTATAAAAATCTACAGTCCCGGGTACCTCAGTTTCCACTTTTATCCAGGGTAATGGTAACATCTTCTTATTGGTTAATTCCTGTACATAATTTATAGTTTCTCCTAAGAATATTCTATCTCTTTCAAAACCATGGTTTAATTCCAGCCCTTTTACACTCAATTTACTCCACGCATAAGATATAGCAACTATAGAAATTACCGCACTTATAAAAAATAAAGCTTCCATAACATTCCCTTCTTAAAATAATTCATTCTACGGGAACCGGTGTATTCTTTATAATGTCGTCCAAGACATCTTCAGGTTTATAGTTTTTTATTACACTTTCATAGTTTAATATTAATCTATGGTTCAAAACGGGTTTTGCCAGATATTTAATGTCATCCGGTATAACGTAATCCCGGCCCTTTATAGCTGCAAAAGCCTTAACACATCTATAAAAAAGCAGAGAAGCCCGGGGGCTTGCTCCCAGTTTAACCGCAGGGTGTTTTCGGGTTTCTCTGACGATAGTGAGCATGTAGTTTTCTAAACTTTCATCGAAATTGACTTTTTTCAGCCTTTCCCTCATCTCGAGTAGTTCCTTCCCGGTTAAAACGGGTTTTACTTCCTCCAAGGGATTTCCCTTTCCAAAGCGGCGCAGTATTAATCTTTCTTCTTCCAGTTGAGGATAACCTATGTCAATTTTCATTAAAAACCTATCTAATTGAGCTTCGGGCAGAGGAAAAGTCCCTTCCATTTCAACGGGGTTTTGAGTGGCAATCACCAAAAAGGGGGCTTTCAACCTTCTTGTTACTCCGTCAACTGTAAATTGCCTTTCTTCCATAGCTTCCAGAAGGCTTGATTGAGTTCTTGGCGTTGCCCGGTTTATTTCATCAGCCAAAAGAATATTTGTGATAATTGGTCCCTCGTTAAATAAAAAATCCCCTGTTTTTTGATTGTAAATATTAACGCCCAGCACATCCTGAGGCAGCATGTCAGGAGTGAATTGTATTCTCTTGAATTCTAAATCCAGTGACCGGGCAATTGCCTTAGCCATTAAAGTCTTTCCAACCCCGGGCACATCCTCCAATAGCACGTGCCCGTCCGCCAAAAGCGCGGTTAATATAAGTTCTACCACATGAGTTTTCCCTACTACAACTTTTCCGATATAATTTAATATATCTTTGATTTTTTCCTCAAAACCCGCTTCCAATTTATACAGCTCCTTCAATTTGTTTTTTTATTTTTCTTATACCATTTTCTATCTCACCAATACTAATTAAAAGTTTTTCTAATTCTATAATCAAGCTTTTTACATTTTGCTCACCGCTCTTTTTAAGTTCAAGGGCTTTTTCTACAGTATCCATAATGCCCTCAGCGGTCTCTGTGATCTTTTCTTCCAGATAATTATAATACTCCTTAAAAGTTTTTTCCATCCTTTGAGCAATATCGTACCTTACCCTCCCGCATTGCCTGTCAAATTGCTGTTTTAACCACTCCTTTAAATTATTCAGGGCTATCCTGCGGGCAACAAAACCCGGAAGAAACGGAGCAATTGATAAAGGAGTCGGTAATAAAAAGGTCTTTTCCGGTTCCATGTTATAGTAAAAATATCCAGCCTCTTTAAAACCCTCAATTAATGCAAAGCTTTCATACTTTATATGAAACATACTGGAGGTCAATTCCTGCAGTTCGGAAATTATTTTCTCCACTTTTTGAGCAAGCCTTTTCGTGATATTCCCCGATGCATATGCTAAGTGCTTGAGTTCCCCTTCCTTCCATGAATCTATTACCTCAAGGGTTTTTTCGCTTATATATTCCCTACTCTTTTCTATAAGCTCTTTCAAGGGTAAAGCATTGCTGTTTGTAAAGTAAACCTCTAAAGCCTTTTCCAAACCCGGGTATTGTGAATTTTTAAATTTTTCATACTCGGCATTAAAACGAGCAAGAAGTTCTTTACTCTCCCCTTCAAAGATGAAAAGCATGTCCTTTTTATCCTTCTCAATTTCTTCCATTTTTTTCTTAAGTATATCAATATTTCTCTCCAGTTCCTCTATCGGCGTCTTAGCAGCTTCCATCTTCAGGTTTATATCAAACTTTATTTTGGATAAATAACGAAGACTTGTGTTACAACTTGATAACAGAAGAGCACTTCCCTTTTCCTCATTGATAAATTTTTCCAATTCGCGAACCAATTCAGTCATTCCACTGAACTTTAATTTTTCTTCATCACCAGTTTCTTTAGCCTCCAATGCCATCCTGGCCGAAATTGGAAAAATCTTTATTTTCTCATCACCCAATTTTTCTTTCAAAACTTCTGCGGTAAAATTAAGTGCTTCCTCCACATCTTTTTCTTCTGCGTAATCTATTTTGTTAAGGACAAAAAATATTTTAACTGCATGATCCCGAACGTCTTTTAAAAATTCATATTCGTTCTTCGCAACGGGAGAGTCTATAGTAAAAAGAAATATGGCTGCGTCTAATTTGGGTAAAAACTCATAGGTAACATCGGTATTATGCTGGTAGACGGATCCGATGCCGGGTGTATCTATAAGGGAAATACCTTTTTTAAGGAATTCCGAAGGATGTTCTATAATAATTTCCTTTACTTTTTTCTCATTTCCCGGATTTCCTCTTTCAGTAGCGTAATATTCCAGCTCATCAATATCAATTTCTTTTTCTGAACCGTCCAAAAAATATACCGTCGTTTTTACCTTTGAGCCGTATTTAATAATAGTAACTATTGAGGTAAGGGGCACCACTGCTGTGGGAACTAATTTTTCCCCCAGTAAAGCATTAATAAAAGTAGATTTACCCCGTTTAAACTGACCTAAAACCGCCAAATTGAATTCATTTTTTAAAAGTTTGTCCAATTCATAATCTACAATTTCTAATGAAAAATTTTCTCCTTCCCCGATAATCTTTTTTATTTCCTCAAGGTATTCGATCAACCTTTCTCTTGCTGAATCAACTTCTATAACCATAATTTTCACCCCTTAGAAATAGTATAGCTCCTACATATCTTTCGATACGTAGGAGCTATTAGCCTAAAAGGCGGTTTTCGGTGAGCTCCATCACCTTGGATTTTATTTTTATAGAAATTATGCAACTAATATTATATATTTTTTTATTAATTATTTCAACTGTTAGAATTTATCAGATTATATGTAATGCCGCGTCAAACTCGGTTATAATATCCTCAATATCCTCTAAACCTACAGAAACCCGTAAAAGTCCATCGGATATTCCCGCTTTTTCTCTTTCCTCCCTGCTCATCGATCTATGGGATGTTTTAGCGGGGTAAGAAAGGGTAGTAGACACACCGGCAAGGCTGGGAACAAGTTTTATATTTTTCATATTCTTTATCAGATTACAAGCAGCCTTTTCTCCGCCATAAAGATCTACGCTTAACATTCCACCATATAATCCATTGTTAAATATTTCATCCGCTGTTTTTTTATGAGGTGAGGATACAAGTCCGGGGTAATAAACCTTTTTTACCTTTTGATGGTTTTCCAAGTATTCTGCTAATTTTAGAGCATTTTCACTATGCCTCACCACTCTTAACTCTAAGGTTCTCAAGCTCCTCATCAAAAGCCAGCTGTCAAAGGGGCTCATGGTTGGCCCGTAAATTTGTCCTGTGTGTTTTATTTTTTCTATTTTATCTTTGTCAGCCACAACAGCTCCTCCTAAGATATCGCTATGGCCGGCCAAATATTTGGTAACACTGTAAACCGCCACATCGGCTCCAAGCCTTAAGGGTTGACATATCACCGGAGTGGCAAAAGTATTATCTACTATGAGTAAAGCCTTATGGTCATGGGCAACCTTCGCTATTTTCTTAATATCGTATACCTCCATCAGGGGGTTTGAAATTGTTTCCATATATATTATTTTTGTATTTGGTTTAAAATATTTTTCTATATCATCTCTATAAAAATCTACAAAGCTTACCTCAATATTAAATTTTTTCAATTCACTATTTAAAAATTCCCACGTTCCTCCATATAAGACATTGCTAGAAATAATATGGTCGCCTGCTTTCACAAAAGCTAATATTGACATCGTAATAGCAGCCATGCCCGAGGAATAAACGATGGCATCATCCCCTTCATCCAGCGCAGCAAGTATTTCTTCCGTACAATGATGGGTAGGGTTGCTCATACGCGAATAAACGTAACCCGGTTCAGCCTTTTCGTAAACCAAATCCAGTTCCTCCACGCTGTCAAAACAAAAAACCGAACTTAGATAAATTGGAGGAACCTTGGGATAGGAAATTGAAGAAGGCGCTTTTTCTCCTTTATGAGTTAATTTAGTCATAAATTTTTTACTCATATTCAATACCCTCCTACTAAAAGATTTCTGCAAAGTATTGACCGCTTATAGTGTAAAAACCACCTAAAGCGGTGTATTGTTTTTAATCACCTTTTCTTTCTGGAATATATGGTATTATCCTTGATGCAAGATTTTCTATGGGCATCGTCTGAAGCCATACTTTGCCAGGGCCTCTCAATGTGGATAAAAACAAACCTTCTCCACCAAAAAGAATATTTGCAAAACCTTTTACAATTTCTACATCAAAGTCAACGGAGGGTTCAAACATTGCTACATGTCCGGTATCCACTTTCAAAACATCATTATGTCCAAGGTTGTAATTCACAGCTTCTCCATCTAATTCTATAAAGCAAATTCCAGGCCCGGTGATTTTTTCAAGAATAAAACCTTCACCACCGAAAAGACCTGCTCCGAGTTTTTTCCTGAAAAATATTTCTAATTTTACGCTTCTTTCTCCGCATAAAAAGGCCTTTTTCTGACATATTATCGATTCTCCTGCTTTTAATTCTAAAGGGATGATCTTTCCCGGAAATGAAGAAGCAAAAGCTATTTCTGCGTTTTCTCTTTTGCAGGTATAAGAAGTCATAAATAAGGTCTCTCCGGAAAGTTTTCTCATTATTCCCCCGAAAAGGCCACCTTCCATATTTGTCTTCATTTCAAAACCGTCGGTCATCCAGGCCATTCCCCCTGATTGAGTAAATACACTCTCCCCCTCTGACAAGGTCAAAATCACCGCAGGTAATATCTCACCAATTATTTCATATTTCATGTTAAGCCTCCTTATTTTTTCATATTTATTAATTTTTTTATAACTACATTTATTTTATCATACAATTTTAAGTATACTACCATAGCAAATAATCTATTATCATTAAAAAAAATAATAATATAATATTTAATTTTATTTATAAATGAAAATAAAATTAAAATGTAGAAATTATTATTATCAAATGGTGGAAATAATTATTGTGATGTTCAAGGGGGTCTTAATTTGGAATCTAAAGAATTTCAAGAAATCGTAATTAGCCAATTAAAAGCAGGAATTTTATAGTTTTTGAAGAAATATTGGATTTAAACGTTTTTCTTCAAAAGGAGGTTAATTATGGCAAGGGTAGAAAGCTTTGAACTGGATCATACAAAAGTAAAAGCACCCTATGTCCGGTTAGCAGCTGTTGAGGAAGGAGAAAAAGGGGATATTATAGCAAAATATGATATTAGATTTATCACACCCAATAGCAAAAGTATATCAACCGGTGGAATACATACTTTAGAGCATCTCCTGGCCGGATTTTTAAGGGATGAATTGGATAAGGTTATTGATATTTCACCAATGGGATGCAGGACGGGATTTTACCTGATAAAATTTAATGTGACACCTCTAAAAGAAATTAAAAAAGCGGTAGAGAACTCGTTAAAAAAAGTATTGGAATCAAAAGAGGTACCAGCGGCAAATGAAATACAATGCGGTAATTTCAAAGACCATTCTTTAGAAGATGCAAAAGAAATTGCCCGGAGTGTTTTAGATCAGGGTATTTCAATACTTTGAATGATATAATTAATTAAAAATAAGTTTTTGGGGGTAATATAAATGCGTTTTTGTAGATTTTCTCATAAAGGGCACATCCATTGGGGATTACTGGAGGGTGAAAATATTAAACCTATGTCAACCCTGCCTTTTATTGAAACAAAGTTTAATGGTGAGTCCATTCCCTTAAAAGAAGTAAAATTATTAGCTCCGGCTGAGCCTTCTAAAATAGTTTGTTTAGGACTTAATTATGCCGATCATGCCCGGGAATTTAAACTCGAGGTTCCCGAAGAACCAATAATTTTTATTAAGCCTCCTACCACAGTAATAGGTCCTGAAGAAGAAATTATAATTCCCAGGTCAACTAAGCGAGTAGATTACGAAGCAGAACTGGCAATTGTCATCGGCAAAGAAGCTTATAACGTAAAAGAAGAAAAAGCTTTCGAATACATATTCGGATATACCTGTGCTAATGATGTAACCGCAAGAGACCTTCAGAAAAAAGATGTTCAATGGACCCGCAGTAAATCCTTTAATACGTTCTGCCCGTTAGGTCCCTGGATAGAAACAGATTTAGACCCAAGCAATCTTTCTATAAAGCTTTTATTAAACGGTGAAATAAAACAAAACTCGAATACTTCAAACCTTATTTTCAAAATTCCATACATAGTTGCTTTTATTTCTTCTATAATGACACTTTTTCCGGGCGATGTAATCCTGACCGGAACTCCTTCCGGTGTAGGACCGATAAAACCGGGAGATATTGTTGAAGTAGTAATTGATAAAATTGGTACTTTAAAAAATACGGTTAAAGAATAAATAAGCAGGCGCTCATGGCCTGCTTATTTATTCTTTTTTTCTTTAATATATGCTGTTTGTTTTCCCTTTTCGCTAAAAGTTAAACCTTCTTGACAGGAAGATAAAAATAGACATAGATTAAAATAAACGCTAAAGCCGCAGCAATACCACATGTAGTAAAAACCGCTTCTATGGAAATATCCGCAGCCTTTCCTACTAACAGGTTTATAACCGCACATATAACATTAATTATCATAGAATAAATTGATAAAAGAGTAGCTCTACTTTCTGTGATTATAGATTTATTTTGTATATCCAGAAATATGGGCCGGGATAATGCATGGCACGTTCCGATAAGAGCAATGAATAAAACGCTAAAAGCTGGATTATTCGTAAAAGATATAAAAATAATTACGACTATTCATTTGATACAAACCTCCGAAAAATTGCATGCTAAAAAGACCTCCCCGCAGGAGGTCTTTAAAACCTTCTGTTTCTTGTGTGTATCAAATCGGCGCAATGGTACTTCCCCTAAAAAATAATAAATTTGTTATTAATTTAATTATAAACAAAAAAATTTTTCTTTCAAATAATATCAAGCCCATTTTTTGTTCTGTAATGCAGTCCTCAATTATTTTTATTTCCATTTAGCTGTATATGCCTTTTAATCTTTAATAGTTTGGGTGTTTCCATATAAATTTTCCTTAAAATTCCTTTGAGTATTTCCCTAGAGTTTTTTTTAATTAATTTCCCTTTTAAGTGTAATAATAAGTACAAATTTTGTTCGGAGGTAATGGCTATGAATATTAACAGCAAAAAGGCTAACAGGTTGATAAATGAGAAATCTCCCTACCTTCTTCAACATGCATATAATCCTGTAGACTGGTACCCGTGGGGAGAGGAAGCCTTTGAAAAAGCACTTGCTGAAGATAAATTAATATTTTTAAGCATCGGTTATTCCACCTGCCACTGGTGCCACGTTATGGAGAGAGAAAGCTTCGAAGATGAAGAGGTCGGGGATTTGCTAAACAAATATTACATATCAATAAAAGTCGATAGAGAAGAACATCCCGATGTAGACAATTTTTACATGACAGTATGTCAAACATTTACCGGTAGCGGAGGCTGGCCTTTGACCATCATCATGACCCCAACGAAATACCCCGTATTTGCAGCAACTTATTTGCCAAAAGAAGATTTATTCGGCAGGCCCGGTTTGAAAACGGTTCTTTTAAAGATAAATGAACTCTGGCAAAAAGAAAAAGAAAGATTAATATTGATAGGTAAAGAACACGTATCCTCAATAAATGACTTTTCTCGAAAAAATGCCGGAGATCTTAGCCCTGAGGTAATAGAAGAGGCTTATGATGTTCTTTCATCCTCCTACGATCAAAAATACGGCGGCTTTTTCGGAGCTCCAAAATTCCCAATGGCTTCAACCCTACTTTTCCTCCTTGGGTACTACGATTACAAAAAAGACCCCATGGCACTCGAAATGGTAAAAAATACGTTGATAAATATGTATAAAGGAGGAATTTACGACCATATCGGTTTCGGTTTATGCAGGTATTCCACCGATAAGATATGGCTTGTGCCTCATTTTGAAAAGATGTTATACGATAATGCTTTGATTGCTTATGTTTGTGCCGAGACCTTCAAAATTACAAAGGATGAATTTTTTAAGACTTTTTGTGTTGAAATTATAGATTATGTTCTGAGAAACCTAAAAAATCCCGAAGGAGGGTTTTATACCGCCGAGGATGCCGATTCGGAAGGTGAAGAAGGAAAATTTTACACCTGGGATTTGCAGGAAATAAAGAATATTCTAAGGGAAAACGCCGATGAATTTATCGCAAATTATAACATAACAGAAAAAGGAAATTTTGAAGGAAAGAACATACCCAATTTGATAGGGAAAGATTTGTCCTGCAAAATGAATGAAGATACAAGAAGAAAGCTTTTTGAATACAGGGAAAAAAGGATAAAACCTTTCAGAGATGAAAAAATTTTAGTTTCTAATAACAGCCTTATGATATGTGCTTTATTGAAAGCATATGGAATTACAAAAAGCGATATCTACAAAAAAGAAGCCGAGACAGCATTGAAGTTTATACTTGATTATGTTTTTGATACGGACGGTCGCCTTCATGTGGGCTACAAAGATGGCCTTATGAGAGGTAAAGCCACCTTTGATGATTATATCTATCTTATATGGTCATTAATAGAAGCTTACGAATATACCTTAGATAAAACATATATTATAAAAGCAAAATCTTTATTGGACGAAACTATAGAACTATTTTACGACAATGAAGAAGGAGGGTTTTTTCTTACCGGTAATGATATAGAGCATTTACCCGTTCGCACAAAAGAAGTTTACGACGGTGCGGTTCCATCGGGAAATTCCGTAGCGGCATATTCCCTCATCCGGCTATCGAGATTGCTACACGACTCTAAAATTGAAGAAATAGCCGACAAGCAGTTTAAAGTTTTTGGAGGCAAAATTAAGAAAAATCCTGTTTCTTATACTTTTTTCCTATATGCATTTCTTCATAACCTAAAGGGAATAGAAGTTGTGATATCCGGAAATAACCCAAAAATATTTTCAGCATACCTCATGTCAAATTTTTTGCCCTTCACCGTATGGGCTTATGCCGATGATATAAAAGATATTATTCCCTCTTACGAAAACTACCAACCAATAGACGGTAATACAGCCGCTTATGTTTGCAAAAACGGCTCCTGCAAAAGTCCAGTAACAACACTGGAAGATTTAAAAAAACTTCTTGAAATTGATAATAAATAACATGGATGAACTTATCGTAAACAGTAATATAGGTATGGCGGTAGAAGATGTGGTTTTGGGAAGAGAAATTTTGAACAGGGCTTTAAACCTGGGATTGGGAAGAAAGCTTCCTTTATAATAGTCAAAACCCGGATGAAGTTTTTTCATCCGGGTTTTATTCTATTAATTTTATGGGTCAATACTTACTACATGTTCGCTGTGCCTGAAGAGATTTGTTTCTACCAATTCACTGGCTGAAATAGGTGCATTTTCAGCATTTTTCCTGCCTGCGGTGAAAACATATACTCCTGGGACCACTCCTTCATATACTACTTCCCATTCGGTTGTTGGCTTTTGCAATACTACCGTCTTAGCACATTTACTTTCAATCTCAAGTTCGAAAGATTGTAAAAGTTCTTTAGGATCAGGACATGTGCCAATATCAAATAGTTTAACGGTAACGGTTACGGTATTATCAGTATTGTTCATCACCTTAGCTAATATACTGTTCACTCCATTATCAGCTACAACTGGGCCGGTAGTTAATATGTTTCCTGCTCCCGGAGGCACTAATTTATCCAACTTTTCTTCAATTTCCTTTATTTCTTCTTTTATTTCCTCAAGGCCAAAGTCAGGATTATCAAGTTTTTCCTCAATATCCTTTATTTCTTCCTTTATTTCAGCAAGCCCGTTACAAGGATCGTCTAACTTCTTTTCTATATCCCTTATTTCTTTCTTAATCTCTTTAAGTCCGCATTTTTTATTCAAAAATATAGTAGCAATTAAATGACAAAAAATAGAAGCACTGCATTTATGGGATTTAAAACAACTCAGCATTTCTTCCAAACTTTTTTCTACTTCTTCAGGTTCTTTATCAAGATCTATTTCATCAACCAGTTCTCGCATCTTTTTTATGAGTTCCTCGGTTGTCATTTCCTTCCCCTCCTCAGTTTTACTCGATATATTTGTCTAATACATAAAATATTAATTTCTATTAAAAAAGGTGCTAAAAATAGTTATATGGTTTGAAAGGACTGTATTGCAATTCTTTTAGCAGGTATAGTCGCTTTGAATTTCTTAAATCTATAAAAAATTATTATTTATTGTAATTTTTGGTTATCTATTGTAACATAATAGTACAATTATCCTCCTTACGTGAGGATGTATTCCGAAACGAAGGGAGAAGGTATTATGAAATTTGAAACAAAATCTTTAATAAGAACTGCCCTTTTACTGGCTTTAACCTTAATCGTTCAATCTTTTAAAATGCCCCAACTAATAACGGGTTCCCTTGTAAATGCAATGTTAATAATCGCCGCAGGCACAGTTGGAATGTATTCTGGAATTTCTATTGGTCTTTTGACTCCTGTAATTGCTTTTTTTGTGGGTATTTTAAAATTTCCACCTATGATTCCTTTTATTATGATAGGCAATGCTCTCTATGCATGGATTTTTTCCTCTCAAAAAAATATAATATTTGGAATATCATTGGCATCAGTAGTTAAATACTTATGGTTTTTAATTTCAGTAAAATATATTCTTAAAAGTCTAAGCATTAAAGTGCCTGCTCTGGTGGTTCAAACCTTTACTTTACCGCAACTTTTTACAGCTTTTCTTGGCGGAATAATTGGAAGTACAATAATTTTACTGCTGAAGAAAATAAAAGATTAAGTGATTATAAAAGCCAAAATTTAAAGAAAGTTATACTTAAAATTTATTATTTTACAAGATAAGAGAGAAGTCCGTTAACAGGACTTCTCTTAATTTTCATATATAATCACTTTTTCTACAGCTACTTACTCTATCTCTCTAAGTTTTAAGTAACTCAAAAAGTTTTTACCTCAACATTAAATAAAATACTTTTCTAGCAATACCAAGGAAGCAATCTTTAAAATTTACAAAATGAATGAAAATTTACAATCACCACCGATTAGTTCCCTTGATTTTTAAGAAAAGTAAAGCAATTTGAATCCTGTGCTTAAAACCTGTTTTATCCAAAATAGATGTGATATAATTTTTAACCGTACCTTCGGAAATAAATAATCTTTCTGCAATTTCTTTATTCGATAAACCCATAGAAATAAGCTCAATTATCTCTCTTTCTCTTTTTGAAAAAATAGATAAGTCAATTTCATTGGTTTTATCTTTTTGCTTCTTTACTTGAAGTCCCTCTTTTATTTTCTCAAATACCACATCCTGCAAAACAGAGTTACCTTCATATACCATTTTTATTGCATTTTTTATTTTATCAGGCGGATTATTTTTAAGTAGATACCCTTTTGCTCCATATTTTATTGCGTCAAATATGTATTCATCGTCATCGAAGGTCGTGAGAATTAATATTTTTATATCCGATTTACTGCATATTTCCTTAGTTGCTTCAACACCATTTAATACTGGCATTCTTACATCTAATAAAGCTACATCTACAGGATTTTGGGCTGCGTATTCAACTGCCTTTAACCCATCTTCTGCGCAGAACACAACTTCAAAATCATCATCCATACTGAAAATTATTTTAAGACTTTCTCTTATTAAAGGGTCATCATCTGCTATCAAAAGTTTAATAACCATTTTTTTCACCTTCTAATGGCAACAATACTATTACGGAAAAACCGTTTGACCCGTCTATTATAACTTTTCCACCTATGCTTTCGCTTCTTTCCTCAATCCCCGCCAATCCAAGATCTTTTTTAATTACAGGAGCTCCTATACCATTATCTTTTACTTCTGTTTTAATGAACTTATTGAGCACATTTATGCTTACCATCACTTTTGTTGCTTTTGAATGTTTTAATACATTTGTCAAAGCCTCTTTTATATTTTCAAAAATAACATTCCAATTAAAATACGTAATTTTATCAATAGGACCGCTGTAAATAAAACTTACATCTATATTGGAATTTGCGCTAAATTCATCTACCATAAGCTTTATTCTATTTATTCCCATTTGTCCTGTCGTCGGTTTCATGGTATTTAAAGCAATTCTTATGCTCCCATACCCATCTCTTAAAACATCAATGGTATTTTGTATTAATTTTTTAGCATGTTCGCTATTCTCATCTATTAAGATTTTTGCAGCTTCTAACTGCATCAAACTCCCTGATATAACATGGCCTAAATTGTCATGTATTTTCTGAGAAATTTTGTTTCTCTCTTCAAGCTGTGCAGTGAATTTTAACTGTTTTTCATATTCATTATTTTTATGAATCTTGTCGAAAAGGGAGTATAATTTTTTCTAAGTTCATCATTTTGATTTTTTAACCTTTCCATTTTATTATAAGAAAAAACAGAAATATTGTAGATTACATACCCCATAAACGAAACTAAAATATATTCGGGAAGGATGGATTTATCCAAAAATATTGTTACTAATAGTATAAAAGCAGCCCCATAAAAGGGCGAGCCAAAATTTACATTAGCAAACTCGTATAAATTAAAAGGCAAAAGCAATATAAATAGTCCGTTTACGTAAACATAACTTACTATTAAAATAGCCATTGAAAATAACAATAAAAAGCTTTTTACGACTTTATTTCCTACTATGTAGTACAAAATATTTATACAAATGAAGAAAAGAATAAAAAACACGAAGGATGCGGGATATTCCAATTTGTTGATGAAAATTTTTATTATAAGATACAAAATAGTAAAAAACTCACTTAATATAAGCCAATTTTCCATATCAATATCTCCAACAGAATATTTTGTAGTTTTAACTACTTATATTATACAAAATCACTCATTTTTTCGCTTCTATTTATTTTATATATAGCAATGAGCATAAATACCCCTGCAAAAGCTAAAAGCGTCGCTATATTTATATATATATCACCAAATCCACTTCCGGTTTGAAGTTTATCTATAGCATCAATTGCCCATTTTTGCGGCATAAAATCTGACAATTTCTGGAGCAGTTTGGGCATCATATTTACCGGCCAAAAAACGCCGCCAATCATGCATGTTGGAGTTACAATTAATGTGGTGAGATTACTTGCATAATTTGTAGATGGAGAGAAAGAAATTATCATCATACTAAGGCTAATAGATACAATTGCAAAAGAGATTAGTACTAAAAATATTTCAAAAAGTGAACTATTAAAATTTAACCCTAAAAGCAATGCCAAAAGCAATAAAATAATTACTATTTGCAAAAGGGCCACAAAAACGTTTAATAAAAAATTACTCAACAAATAAGTTTTAGGTTTAACAGGGGATGCAAGAACTCTATAAAAGGTTTTATCTCTTTTTTCCTGTAATATCAGATTTGCTATACTTGTTGTGTTGACCATTAAAAACATTATGAAAAAACCAAGGCTTCTCCTGGTTGCAAGAATGCTTTTGGTTTCATCTTTTACAAGTTCTGTTTTTAAATTAAAGGGGTAGTTTTTGTATACTTCATACATTTTTTTAAAAGTTTCTATATTACCTTTTGAGGCAAAAGCTAAACCTGAAAGGTTTGCTATTTCTTGATTTAAATAATTTTTTAAAAGTATTGTGACATCTTCGCTTTTTATCGAAATAATTTCAATTTTTTCTATATCATTTTTAATTAAACCTTCTCCGAAACCGTAGGGGATATTTACGGCGCTGTCCACATTTCCCCTTGAGACTTTGTCATTTATCTCTTTTTCATCAAGAAAAATAATTTTAAATTTATCTGTTTTTTGAAGTGATTTTATTAAATCTTTTGATATTTCACTGTTATCTTTATTGACAATTCCTATCTTTAACTGCGAATTATCTGCAAAACCGAGAAATAAAAATATTAAAGACACTGCTATAGTCATTAACATTAAAAGGACATTGCTTTTTTTCCTTATAAATAATTTCAATGTATTATTAATAAGCAAAGCTAAATTACCCATTTTTAAAAAGCCTCCTTTTTAAATAAATAAGCAGACAAAATAATAAAAAATAAAGCAGGTATTAAGTTTACTAAAACAGCGGTTAATACATATTTGTAATCATTGTTTAATATTACGTTAAATATTGCAGTATTTATCCAGGTAATTGGAGAAGCATTTGAAAGCTTTATAAGCAGTTTACTGTTCATGCTGCTTATGGGAAAATAAGAACCACCTAAAAATGCAATAAATGGTATTATTGCGTTTACTAAACCTTGAGCTGCTCTTCCGTTTTTTATGATAAATCCCAATCCAATGCCTATACTTACTGAAAACAGTATTTCACATATTAAAAGTAAAAAAACTGTAATAATATCGTGACCCCAATAAGCCCCGTAGATATATTTACTGAATGCAAAAATTATAACGGATTGTATAAATACTGAAAAAGCGGTGCCTAAAAGTTTTCCTGTCAATATCTCGTGCTTTTTAGTTGGGCTTGCTAAAATTCTCATTCCTGTTTTTCTCGTCCTCTCATCATCTATTGCAAATACTCCACCAATAGAGCCATAAAGTATTATTAAAGTAAGCATTGTTACAGAATAATAATCAAAGGAGGTCAGAGCCTTTTTTCTATCAAGAGAAACAATTTTAGTGAAATCCCTTTCAATATTTGTTATATTTTTTAAACCCAAAGGATTGACCCTGGCAATTGCATCTATGGTTTTATATCTATCCACAAAGACGCTAACCATGTTTTCTATTATGTTTGCTTCAAGGTCATTTCTTTCGTTTTTATATAAAACAATGCCTTCGCTATTTAAAAGAATATAAGCCGAGTATTTTCCATTTTTTATATTATTTATGCCTTCGTCAATTTTTTCGACTTCTTTAAACTCAATCCCGATTTTCCTTCCCTCTTCTATAAATTTTTTAAAACTCAGAGACACACCTTCATTACCGCTTTTATCAGTAAAAATCACTTTTATATCCTGAAACTTGAAATTGGTATTAAAGTTGTTTGAAAAAGCAAAACCTAAAATGGCAATTATCACTATTGGGAATAAAATCATTAAGAGCATTACCTGCTTATTGGCAAAATTCTCTTTAAACTCTTTAGTCATGATACTTAAGATTCTCATATGGTTCACCTCTAATCTCTTAACTTTCTACCTGTAAGCGTGAGAAAAACTGTCTCTAAATCGGGTATTTCGCTTTTTATATTTTTAATAGGAATATCCTTTGATGTAAAATACTGTATTATTTTGTCGAGATTGCAGACATCCCGAGAACTTATTATTTTAACCACATTTTCGTTTATCTCAACGGCTTTTACACCGGTTATTTCTTTTAATTTTTCCTCGTCTATACCTACAACACTACCTACTGTTATAAAGGTTGTATTAGTATCGGTAACCATAGATATAAGTTCCTCTTTTGTCCCTTCTGCTATAATTTTTCCATGGTCCATTATAGATATTTTCGTGCAAATAGCTTCAACTTCTTCCATATAGTGGCTTGTGTAAATTATTGTACTTCCCATTTTATTTAATTTTTTTACGGATTCGAGGATGTGATTCCTGGATTGCGGGTCGATTCCTACGGTCGGCTCATCCATTATTATTAATTTTGGCTTATGGGCGATGGCACAAGCCACATTTAGCCTTCTTTTCATACCTCCCGAAAATCTGTTTGGCATTTCCTTAGCTTTATCTATAAGACCTACAAATTCCAACGCCATTTCAACACTTTCTTTAAGTTCCTTGCCTTTTAATCCGTATAAACTTGCAAAAAAACGGACATTTTCATAAGCCGATAAATCCCCGTATATTGCAATGTCTTGCGGAACGATTCCTATGTTTCTTTTTATATAATCAGCGGCCTGTCTTATTTCCTTTTCAAATACATATACCCTTCCTTTATCAACGTTCAAAAGACCGCAGATAATATTTATAGCTGTAGTTTTTCCTGCACCGTTTGGTCCTAAAAGTCCGTAGATTTCCCCTTCTTCTATTTCAAGGTTTACATTGTCAAGTGCTATAATGTCTCCAAACCTTTTTGTTAGCCCTTCTACTTTAACGATTTTCATATTCAACACCTCACTAATATTTTAAAAAAGAATTTATTTTGATGTTTAATATAAAGGTATTGTTTTACAATTTAAAAAACTTATTTCCATAATTAATAATAAAAGAAATTGTGGAGATATTGTAGTACATAAAGTCACCCTTTCAGCATGACTAAAGTCACAAAAATTAACTGATGTCTTACCGGTAATTTGATATTGATCGCATAGGAGCTTCTCATTGCACAGGATTATGAGCCTCTATGCGCCTTGCACAAGAATTTGGGGAACACTTTTTCTTTTGTAATGTAGGAACTGTAATAGACATACCATAATAATTTGTATAATTTTAAAAAATTCAATTTTTGTAAATCTAACTATAACATTGAAGGAGTGAAAAAATGTACTCTTGTGCACAATGCGTTATTCATTCATGTAGGACTGGTGATATGTCAAAAGCACCGAAAAACTGTCCAAGCCTCGAAAATGATAAAGATGAAATATTAAAAAAGTATTTCATGTAAGAAAATTTCAAATTAGCATACCATTCGGCATTAGTTGAAAGTGGAGGCTACTGTAAACTGACAAGAATAGAAGAAATAATGGACTTTTCTAAAAAATGTGGATTCAAAAATTTGGGTATGGCATTCTGTATAGGCCTAAGCCAAGAGGCCAAAATAGTAGCCGAAATTCTGACTGTCAACGGATTTGAAGTTAATTCGGTAATATGCAAAAACTGTAGTATTCCTAAGGAAGAAATAAATATAAAAGAAAATGAAAAAGTTCATCCGAATACATATGAGCCAATGTGCAACCCTATTGGTCAAGCCTTTTTTTTAAATAAAGCCAAAACCGATTTAAACATAATTTTAGGCCTATGTGTTGGACATGATTCTCTTTTTATAAAGTATTCCGAAGCACCGGTTACAGTCTTAGCGGTTAAGGATAGAGTGCTGGGTCATAATCCGTTAGCTGCAATATACCTTTCAAAAGGTTACTACCGAAACAAGCTTTTTCCTGAAATATAGGTATAATCACTGATGCTGATGGTATAGGACAATATGGTGACCCCTCTTGTGGCGATTTTTTAAGGGTTTATATAAAGGTAAAAGATGGGCATTTAGTAGATGTTAAATATAATTAATAATATAAAATAGGCCTTCTGCAGTCAAAATTGGCAGAAGGCCTTGACGCTATTTTCCAAAATCATTAAATAATGATAATGCTATACCTTTTAAAGCTTGCACAGCCAGTCCAGATGAATATAGAACAGGTGGAATACCTTCTGATATCGATTTTATTATTTCTTCGTCAAAGGGGATTTTACCTATAACCTCAATTCCTTTATTAATACAGTATTTTTCTATTTCTCGAGCCTTTTTTTCCGCTATGTCAAACTTATTAATCACTACCTTGATAGTTACATTAAAATTATTTGCCAGATTTAATAACCTTTCAAAATCATGAAACCCTGACGCAGTAGGTTCAGTTACAATCAATACTAAATTAGCCCCAGAAAGGGAAGAAATCACCGGGCATCCTATGCCCGGTGGACCATCTGTTATTATAATTTTTCCTGCTTTTTCTGCTATTTCTCTTGCAGCCTTTTTAACCACTGAAACCAGTTTGCCCGAATTTTCCTCTGCAGCTCCAAGCTTGGCATGAACCATTGGTCCGTACTTTGTATCAGAAATATACCAGTGGCCCGCAAGGGTATCTATCATATCAATAGCTTTTTCAGGACAAATATTATAACAAACCCTGCATCCCTCACAAAAAATAGAATTCACTTTAAAATCTTTGATAGCACTGAAGCGGCAAACTTTTTCGCATTGACCACACCCTTTACATTTATAGCTATTTATTTGTGCTTTTTGGCTCCCCAAAAATTCAAAGGTTTCTTTTATCTCAGGTTTTAAAAGAATGTGTAAATTAGCAGCATCCACATCACAATCGGCTAAAACAGCGTTAGCAGACAAAGCAGCCAATAAAGCCGTTACCGTGGTTTTCCCCGTCCCACCCTTTCCGCTTAATATTACTATTTCATTCATGCTTTAATACGCCCCTCTATAAAATTCCATAATTGGAGAAAATCCTGCTTTAAGTTTGGATAATCTTCTATAAGGATATTCCCATTTGCGTAGCTTTTTGCATATAGTTTATTAAAGGGGATTTTTAAAAGCAGCGGGATTTTTTCTTCAAAAAGATAATCTTCGATAATTTTATCACCCAAGCCTGCCCTATTTATAATAACTCCAAATGGGATTTCTAATTCTCTGACGGATTCTACGGCTGATTTTAAATCATTTAAACCGAAAGGCGTAGGTTCGGTTACTAATATGCAGTAATCGCTGCCAGATACCGCATTAATCATGGGACAGGATGTACCGGGTGGAGAATCTATGATATTTAATTTATCTTTTGAAATTCTGCTTTTGACTTTTTTTATTACGGGAGGAGCTAAAGCCGAGCCGATTGTAAGGGTGCCTCTAATAAATTCGATACCTTTTACTATTGCTTTTTCTACAAAACCTATCTCTTTATTAATTTCGGTTATCGCACCTTCAGGGCATAACAAGCTGCAACCTCCACATCCGTGGCATAACTCTTCAAATACTAAAACTTTTTTACCCACCCGGGCTAAAGCATGGTATGCACATATTTTTATGCATTTGCCGCATAGGGTGCATTTTTTTTTATCTATTTGAGGTATGGGAAGCGTTACGATATCTTTTTCAATGAATTCGGGTTTAAGAAAAAGGTGGGCATTGGGTTCTTCCACATCACAGTCTAATAATTTAACTGGAATTATATCTTTTAAAGTTAGTGCAAGGTTTACAGCTACCGTTGTTTTTCCCGTGCCACCTTTTCCGCTGGCTATAGAAATTATCATGTTTTCACCGCCAAAATATTTTAATGGGAACAGTGACCTCCGTGGTGGCCCTCTCCGTGATTACAAATGCTGCCCTTGTCAATTATATTTCCTTTTAGAAAATCTTGAATTACTTCATCCACCTGTCCCGATATACCCGTTACAGTCATTATATCGTATTCTTCAAAAAGTTCTTTTGCCCTTGCTCCCATACCTCCTGCGATTATGCAGTTTATCCCGAATTGTGCTAAATATCCCGGTAAAAATCCCGGTTGATGTTCTGGGTTTTTGATTATTTCCTTTTTGAGAATCTTGTTTTGATTTTCATCTACCTCAAAAACGGTAAAAACCTCACAGTGACCAAAGTGGCCGGAAACCATGTTGCCTTCTGTTGCAATCGCTATTTTCACAAAAATTCCTCCTTATAATTTTAGTTATTTATTGATTTTTATGGGGTTTAATAGGGGATGAAACCTTATGAAGTTTCCCCTGAAAATAATTTTCAAGAGCTTCTTTTACGCTGATTGAATTTGCGGAATATATTTCTATTCCTGCTTCATTTAATATACTAATGGCATTGGGACCAACGTATCCCGTAATAATAGCAGAAACCCCTTTATCAACAATAAATTGGGCTACCTGAACCCCTGTACCGTGAGCGCTGTTTGAATATTCATTTTCTATTGCTTCATATTCTTTTGTTTGAGGGTTAATAATTATAAAATATTTGCATCTCCCAAACCGCTCATCTATAAAAGAATCTAAGGCATTACCTGTTGATGTGACCGCGATTAGCATTATGCATCCCTCTCTAAAACTTATTTAATTTGTGATTATAAAATAGTATAATATAAATAAAATATTTTTATTAGGGACGGTTTTAAAACCGCCCCTGACCTAAACATGTTATTCTTTTGGCCTTTATTCTTCATTAAGGCCTTCTTTTTTTGCTTTTTTAAGTTCTTCCAGCCTTTCTTCTATCGCTTTTAGCTGCTCTTTTAAATATTTGGCCTCCTGGGAAAGGATTTCTTCTTCATACTTTTGTTCATTTTCAGCAGTATATACTGCATTATAGTCAAAAGGATAAAATTTCCTTGCCCAGAAGGACAAACCTGTAGCATAGTACCAGTGCCTCCAGCCCCTACCAAATCCAAAACTACCAATCCCAAAATTAGAACCGAAGGCCCTGCGCAAGTGCCTCCTTCCAACGGGGTTCATAAATCCTGGCACGGGAAATCCTGCGCAAAAGCCCGCAGCTCTGCCGGTCATAGGACCGCGCCCGGTGGGACCCGTTCCATCTCCTCTCGGCATACTTTTCACCTCCTTTCCGTGCGTTTTAACCACTCACTAATACCTTTTATTTCATCACTTTTATATGATTCTATCTCTCCTCTGTCGCATAGCTGTGCAAGTTTATAATCTACCGGTAACGACCCAAGAAAGGGAATCCCTGCTTGCCGTGCTACTTCTGCTCCACGGCTTTCACCAAAGACTTCTATCCTTTCTCCGCATTTAGGGCAAACTAAATAACTATAATTTTTCACAATACCCAATACCGGGATATTCATCATCTCCGCCATTTTTATGGCCTTTTTTACAACCATTAGAACAAGATCCTGTGGCGACGAAACTATAATCAGTCCGTTTATTGGTAAAGACTGCATTACTGTAAGAGGCTCATCGCTAGTACCCGGAGGAAGGTCAATTAAAAGGTAGTCAAGATCTCCCCATACCACATCGGTCCAGAACTGTTTTATAGCATTGGCAATAAGTGGTCCCCTCCATATAACAGGGTCATCCTCATTTTCAAGAAGAAGGTTCAAAGACATGATACGAATCCCCGAGGAGCTTTCCGCTGGCATAAGTCCAAAACCTATATCTTCAGGACGTTTTTTTACACCAAATATTTTAGGTATACTGGGGCCAGTAATATCAGCATCAAGTATACCTACTTTATATCCTTCCCTTTGCAAACTAACTGCCAAAAGCCCAGTAACAGTGGATTTGCCTACTCCACCCTTTCCACTCATGACAGCTACAACGTTTCTTATGCAGTTTAACTCATAGGTTGGAATTTTTTCTACACCCTTTTCTGTATAGGTTTCTGAATCGTTTTTCTTAATATTCGATTCATTTTGTTTCATTAGTTACACCCTTTCCTTTATTTTTTTTATTAACCTTATCCTTACAATTTTTACAATATCCAAAATACCAGCATGAGCTGTTAACTATTTTGAAATCTTTAAGATTTTCATTTTCAGATAAAATTAATTCTTTTTGTATAGGGACCTCATAAATCTTCCCGCATCCCAAACAAACGTAATGACAATGACTGTTACTATCATCTTTTAAAATCTCATATTTTATTGGTTGATTTGGCAGATTCAATTTCTGAAGTATCCCTTTTTCGCAAAAAAGCTCTAATGCTCGGTATACTGTTGCTAAACCTATTTTAGGTAAAATTTTTTTTGCAATTAGATATATTTCTTCAGCTGAAAGATGCTTTTTATTACTGTTTTTAATAGCAGTAATAATAGCTTTTCGCTGAGGAGTCCACTTAAAATCTTGATTTTCTTGTTTCTCAACAGCTGACGATTTCATACTTACCCTTCTTTTCTCTAAAAAAATTAATCTGATTTGTCAGAATCTCCTCTTCTCCTATGTCTGTGACACCATCTTCCGTAATTGTCATCCAAAATCAGCTCTTTATTATTACAGCTTGGGCATTTAATATCTTCCTTTTTATCATCGATACTGATTTCCTGCCAGACATTGCCACATTTCAAACATCTTACAAACTGTGAAATTTTAAAATTTCCTCCTTCAATACGTATGGCTTTTCCGTTAACCAGAGCATCTGCTATTTTACTGCGCGCTGAATTTATAATCCTAAAAAAAGTTGGCCTTGATATTTCCATCTTTTCAGCACATTCTTCCTGCTCCAACCCTTCTAAGTCTTTTAATCGAATGGCTTCCAATTCTTCTACGGTAAGTTTTACTTCATCAAGCTGCTTTAGAGGAACTCCTGCAGGTTTAAAATACGTTATTTCCGGCAAAAACTGCACTCTCCGCCATTTAGGTGGCCTTGGCAACTCTTATCTCTCCTTTGTTATTTTTGACATATGTTCATTATCATCATTTTTATTATAATATTATTATGAACTTATGTCAATAATATCATTACTAGACAATAAGATCTCGTTATATCTTGACCTGATAGATGTAGTTCTTTCTTTCAGATAGAGTTTTAATATACAAAGGATTGAGCAAAATTGCTGCCAAAGGGCCATGTTTCCACATTGCTTAGATTTCGGCGGTGAAAATTCCGTTATTTTGATTTATGAAAAAGAAAAAGAAAAGGACCTGAGAATTGAAGAGTGTTCCACATTACAAAAAAAATTAGCCGGTATTTCCCCGACCATGCTAATATTTTTTATAAAGTTTACTTATGAACATCTATAAAAAAAATAATGAATATTATAAAATTTAAATAGGCAAAAAAGAAAAAATAATAAATTATATATTCACTAAACTAATTTTACTGAAAGAAGGGTTATCGTGATTATAGTTACAGGAGGAACGGGGCATATAGGAAACGTTTTGGTTAAAAAATTACTGGAAAAAGGGCACGAAGTAAGAATAATTGTGCCACCTTATGAAGATTTAACACCTGTAAAAGAATTGGATGTTCAAATAGAATTTGCAGATGTGCGCGATGAGGAAAAAATTACATCCTGCTTTAGAAACGGCTCTGCCGTATTTCACCTCGCAAGCCGTATTTCTATATTTAAAAGGGATAAGAAGGTTTACGAGATCAATGTTAAAGGAACGGAAAATGTGATAAAAGCATGTATCAAAAATGGCATCAAAGATTTAATATATGTCAGCTCGGTTCATGCCTTAAAAGAAGAACCCGCAAAAAATATTATAAGAGAAAGCAAGGATTTTAATCCAAACAATGTTATCGGGGATTATGCAAAATCAAAAGCTATTGCTACTAACCTGGTATTAAAATCTCAAAATTACGGCTTGGAACCGGTAATAGTCCATCCTTCCGGCGTTATCGGCCCTTACGACTATAAAATCTCCTTTATTAACAAGGTTATAATTGATTATATAAATAAAAAACATATATTTTCAATAAAGGGTGCTTACAATTTCGTCGATGTAAGGGATGTAGCTCAAGGAATAATCTTAGCATGGGAAAAAGGGAAAAGAGGAGAAAATTACATCCTTTCAGGAGAGACCATTTCAATCGAACAGCTTTTTTCCTATCTTGAAGAAATTACTGGTATTAAAAAGCCACAATTCACCATCGATAGTAATACGGCATTATTTTTTTCTTATTTTGCAGACATTTATTACCATATATCCAAAGAAAAACCTACCTTTACCTCTTATTCCATTTATACATTAAAAACCAATTCCAATTTTAGCTGTGAAAAGGCAAAAAAAGAATTGGGGTATAGTACAAGACCCATAAAGCAAACAGTATTTGATACCGTTACTTGGCTTAAAGAATATATTTGTAATTAAAAATCCGATTTTTACTTTTGGATAAGGATCAATAAAAAATTCAGTTTTACTTGTTATACCATTTAGATACTTCAGGATACTGCTCTACAAATTTTTCATTAGCCCTTTCAAGTTTTTTATAATATTCATCATATGAGGGGCTTAACTTCCTCATGTTTGGAATGAATACGTCATAATACCCATTGGTTCTTTGAAATTCTAATAATAAGTTTTGTAACTTATAAACGGGTGATTGGGTAAATTCTTCTGAATTTTTATAAGCAATATATTTGTCTAAAGCGTCCCTGTTTTGTTCTATATAACCATTTATATCTTCTACAGCTTGAATTATATTTGAAGTTATATTCTCCATTATTTCAGTATCAATATATGAAGCCGCACCTTCAAAAAACTCCTCCAATTCGGGAGGAATTCTAAAATTCTCGACACTATCTAAGAACTCAACAACTTTATTATATGCAATCTGTTGCTCTTCAGTCAAAATACTATCATTCATGAAGCTGCCAAAATGATGAGCAAGAAACCATCCATAATAACCAGGAAAAGCGCTTAATAATTTTTCTTTGATTGTTTGCTGCTTATCTATATACTCAATTTGGTGAAAAATTTCATCAAGGTTTTTCCCTTCAATCAACTGATTTAACAATTGTTGTTTTCTCCAGGTTTTTTCCATTTCTAAATCCTTTTGGTATTTAATTTTAGAAAGAACGCACTTTCTATTTTCTTTATCCAAAACACTACGTATTTCTGCTATATTTAAACCTAGTTTTCTCAATAGAGATATCTCTTTAAGTCTTTTAACATCTTCTTCGCTAAAATTACGGTAACCGTTGTCTTCAATTTTAGGAGCTATTAAACCCTTTTCTTCATAATATTCAATCGCTTTTTTAGTAAGTCCTGTAATTTTACACACTTCTTTAATAAGCATTTCTAACACCTCCGCCTTTATAATAAGCTATCCTCCAAGGTGCTAGTCAAGGAGATATGCTTCGGAATTATAAATCGTAGACAACTTTTTATCCTTTACATTATAATCTACGATTATAATTTGAACGGGAGAAAAATTCTGTGTATAGACTTGCAGTATATCCTCTTCAGAAATCCACTTTGCCATGTAAAAACCAAAACCATCCACGGTTATTTCCTCAAATGTACCATTTGAAGAATAAACTCGTGTAATATTTCCGTCAACTACCAATAATTTGCTGCGATCAGGAGACGCATTGTAATAAAAAGTATTTTCAGATATCCTAACCGGGTATGAAACCATCTTACTTTTACTTTTATCAAAAATTTTCGTATCCTTTTCTCCTGTAAAAACTGCATAATCCCCGGATATTCTAAATAATTTATATTTTTCACCTATATTTTCAACAGCATAAGAATTTACAAAATTAAATGAACATATTTTCCCATCATTGAAATAGTAAATTTCGCCTTCTTTTTCCCCTATTAAAATCCCTTCTATAGGAAGCTTTGCAATTTCCTTAGTACTCAGCTTTATTAAGTACTTTTCTTTTCCGTCAATCAGGATATTATTTCCCTCGGTTATAAAAATATTACTGATATTTTCTTTGCCAAAAGGAATATTTTCTATGCTGCCCGTGTGTACATCATAAATCTCTATATTTTCCCCATCCCTTGCCGCCATTATAAAATAGGCGGAATCCTTTGACCAACAGTAAAGGGTTTTGCAATTGTTTTTCTTTGCAATAACCTTTACCTGCCCCTCACCTAAATTGCAAAAATATACATCAAACTCACGATTCAGGACATCCGTTTCTCCGCCCCCATTGTTTATTACAACATAATTGCCATCCGGGCTAACAAAGAAATTTGTGACTACAGAACCCTGGACGTGATCGGCATCTATTTTGGGTAAATCTATGTGGCATGAAAATTTTTTTGAACTAATATTGAATTTAAAAAGATGTGCATAATTATGAAATATAATGTTATTTTCGTCCGCATAGTCAACGATCCATCCAGAGACCCCTATAATTTCGTTTTTTAAGTTATTTATTATCAACTCTTCAATTACATCGGCTTTTACCTGTATTACATCTTTTAATTCCTTTTCTCGAGCTTTATTCATATTTATAGCAGTTCTATCTTTGCAGCCATACAACAGCAAAGTAAAACATAGCATAAGTAAAAAATACATTATCCTTTTAAAACTCACAATATAACACCCTTTCAAATTATCACCCCGCAAATAACATGTTTTCTATTTCCTTTAACAAACCTGGCTTATAATAATATTTGTTTTGATATTTAAATCCATCTTCAAATATTTCAACATCAATTGCATCGTCATCTATATAAAATTTCACAATCATTTCCGGCCTCATCCCGGTACCAATTCCATTCCCTTTCAATTTCCCATCCCTTAATATCCTCACAAAATGGTTTTTCCTTGCGGTATAGTCTCCCTCTATCAATTTATCCTTACTCGATGCTACTTCTACCCTTTGAGCATTAAAAAGGTAGGATATGACCTCTTTATTATCAATCCGTCCAACGGGCAAAATTTTTGTCAATGCTTCCCAGATTTCCCCACCCGTATTGTAGACACTAAAAGTTTTTCCGCTTACCGCAAATTGATTCTTATTTATAAAATATATGTGAACATCGTCCAACTGCAGCTGGTAGTCGGGAAATTCCGATACAAGGGCTCCTCCGGGATATTCCTCGTCTATCTTTGCCTTTGACATTAAAAAGGCGTTTTTAAGTTCGTTTATTTGCTCTTTTCTTAGCATAATCTCTTTTTGGGCGTCCACCGCCAAAAGTCTTACAAATTTTGCATTTTCCAGTGCATTTAATATAATTTGCTTATCATCCGGTGCATTATTTTTATTTTCTTGAGCCTCTATCCCCGTAATTAGCCACTTACCCTCAATTTTTTCAACGGTTGCTTTAATCATCGTTCTCCACTCCTCACCGGGGACGCTGGTTATTTCCACAATTTCTCCGAAAACCGAGAATTTGCTTTCATTTTCTTTCACTATATCTAATATTTCAATTCTGTCCGGCCAGGGGCTTGAAACGTACCTACCCGGTGCCTTCGTCGGGTCCTTTATCCATTCGTTTAAAAGGCCCGGTGCAATAAATTCTCCGTAGCTTTGATTAATAGATTCTCGTAATATTTCCACAGGTGCGAGTTTACTTACGTCCTTCAACCTTTTGCCGAATCCCTGAATAACCTTTATAACTTCTGCATTATCGGCAGGCTTAAAACTTTTCGCGATTTTTAAAAGCAAGGCTTCATCTGCGTATCTTGAGTCGGCGTAAATATCGTAGGCGATTTTTTCTTCCTCAAAAATCAGGTACAAATGGTTTTCATTTTTCACCGAATTATCCCCCGATGCCGCGGGCTGGCTTAAATCAAGATTTACCAATACTGCCTTCGTATTTAGTCCCTTTATTTCCTTTTGGCTTTTTACCTCAGAATGATTGGGTAAAAAGAGGGGCTGACCGGGTTCGTAGGAAATAATTTGAATTCCTCCTATGGGAAGTTTTTCTTTTTCAAATGCAAGTCCGCCGTAAGATATTATCCTTGTTGTTGAGAAGTATTTAAAAATTGTGTTCTTTTCTATTATTAACCCCGAAGTATCGGTATTTATTTTTATATCACCGGGAATATCGAATACTAAGCTTCCGACCTGCACCTCATTTTTAGATACAGGCCCCGTAAGTAAGAATATGCCAAGCAATACAAAACATAAAATTCCGGTAATAAAAAATACTACTCTTTTAGTTTTAAATATTTCGGCCATACTTATCATCCTTATTCTCCTTTCAATATCTCCCCTGTCATCCACCATACTTACAAGCTTCAGGGATGGTGCGGGCATATTAAAATTTTCAAGAATTGAAATAAGGGTTCTTCCGTATTCCTTTCTTTCGTTGTTTTCCAGTAACACCAGTACTACCTCATCAGCTGCTGTTTCCATGTCCTGACGGATCTTTTTAAAATAATACCATATAAGAGGGTTAAACCAGTAAAAAAGCTGTAAAAAAATCAACAGATAATTTACCAGTATATCCTTTCTCTTTAAATGGGAAAGCTCATGTAAAAAAATATACGAAAGTTTTTCCTCTCCCAATTCCAAAAAGGTTGGAGTAATTAATATTTTAGGGCTCAAAAAGCCTACAACGGAAGGCACTTTAATTATATCCTGTATAATTACATCAACGTCCCCGTTGTATTTAATTTTCTCTTTACAATTATTCAATATCTTCTTTAAAGTTAAAGGAACAGGTCTGCCGCTAATTTTCAGCTTTCTATTAAAATTCACGTTTATAAATATCACGAATAACAAAGATAGAATAAAGACGGTAACCCAAATGTAAGAGGCAATGGTACTTATTTTTTTAAAAGAGACATTATTTACATTTTCGTCATTATTATATTGATTATCGAATGGTAATTGAACACTTTTTGACGGAGTCTCCTCTGAGATTAACGATGGCTGCAGGTTGTGGTTAAATTCCGGCTGTATAAAATCAATATTGTAGTTTTTTGAGTATACTGTGTTGAAAAAACTCACCTGTGAAGGGGGCCCGAAAGGTATAAGTAGCTTTATTATAAGTACAAACCAGATTAAATAATGCCAGCGGGGACTAAGTTTGTTTTTCAGAATCCTTTTTATTAATAAAATCACAATCCCTGCAAGGGAAGCGTTCAAAGAGGCTTTTAAAACCGACGTAAAAACTTCTGTCATTTTGTCACCTCATCTTCCAAAAGTTTCTTTAACCTTTCTATCTCCTCCACCGATAACTTTTGTCCCCTGACGAAACTGGTAACCATAAGGCTCAAAGAACCGTTAAAAACTTTATCCAAAAATGAACGGCTGGCAAAGGCTTTATACTCGGTCTCATCTATAATAGGTGAATATACAAAGGCTTTGCTCGATAGTTTTTCTGCTTTGACGGCTCCTTTTGCTACCAAGCGATTAAGAAGTGTTTGAATTGTCTTGGGTTTCCATACCTTAACCTTAGTCAATTTTTCTATAATCTGAGAGCTTGTGGCCTGCTTTAATTCCCATAAAACCTTCATTACCTCCAACTCGGCTTCGGAGATTTGCGGAAATTCTTTCATAAATGTTTACCTCCTTTTTGATTACATTTGTAAGTTTGATTTAATATTACAACTGTAATCCTGTTTTGTCAATATATACTACCGCTTTTTTGCTCTATAATCAATTACGGCAAACTGATATGTCAAAGGCTACACAGGCACCGCCTTCTGAGCGGTTAAAAGCCTTTATGGTACCTCCGTGCGCTTCCACGAGTTTTCTGGCAATATAGAGCCCGAGGCCCATGTGTTCGCCCTCTGAATTTCGTGCACTATCACCTCTATAAAATCTATCGAAGATATGTACCAAATCTTTGGGACTAAAGCCTTTTCCGGTATCGCAAATCAGAAAATATAATCTGTCGTCTTTTATCGTCACATCAATGTTAATGCGTCCAGAATTCGGAGTAAAGCGAATACTGTTTGTAACTATATTGTCAAGTATTCTTTCAAGCTTTTCTTTATCTATCAGGCATAATGCCTCACGATGCCTTGTATCGCATACGTTTGTATAAATTTTGATATTTTTCTTTTGGGAAAGCAGCCTGTAACCTTCCTCTTTCTTTAGTATAAAGACTTTTATGTCAACCGGTTCGGGTTCCAGATTAAAATCAGAAAATTCCAGTTCAGAAACATACCTTATTTTATTAACAAAAGTTGTAATCTTATCAGTATTTTCCTTAATTATGTTTAAATATCTGCAAATCTTGTCACTGTTTTGCTGGTCACCTTCCATAAGGGCTTCTGCATACCCCTTAATTATGGAAGCCGGTGTTTTAAGGTCATGGGCCAGTGCTTCCAGCATTTCCTGCCTCTGCTGCTCCATCCTCCACTGTAAAATCAGCGATTTTTCAAGCTCGCCCCTCATCTCATTAAATGCTTTACAGAGTCGCCCCAGTTCGTTAGGTGCGTCATAGTCAATGAAGAAATCCAGGTTTTTCTCACCTATTTTCTCCGACGCCTGTATGAGCAGATTTAAAGGTTTTACAATATTTTTGTAAAAGATCCTTGAAAACATCCAGGTGCAAAGGATTAAATAAAAAAACGGAGAAAATATGACGGCGAAAAATATAAAGGAAATCCATATTTTATCAAATAGGCTGCGGTAAGTAGGCACCAGCGAGTAGGAAAGGGATACGGCTCCCGCTATTTTCCCTTCCTGGTCAATTATCGGCACTAACCGGATGTACTTTCCCTTTAAGCTAAAAGTGGTGTTTATTTTCCTGCATAGCTGATCCTTATCCCCAATGATTAGCCCTTCATCCGTTCCGTAAATCCGACGACCAAATTTATCCATAACCTGGTAGGAGATACCTTCGGTGGGAATGATTTTCTCAAGAGCCGCTCGACCTTCGCGGCTTAAGATTGACACACCGCTTTTTCTTATATGTTCCTCTATTTCGGGAATTTTTTTCTCAAAATAATTGGCCGGGTACATGTTTTTGTATTCGATTTTTTTATACAATACAAAGCCGAAAAAATATGTGGCTATGGTGGCGATAAAACTGAATACAAGTATGAGTATGAAACTGATAACAAATTGAGTCTTTAAAGGCTTTTTTTCCATCATCTTATTTTCTCCCACCTGTAGCCGATCCCCCAAACAGTAGAAATATATTCGATGTTTGGCTCGGCTTTGGCAAACTTTGCCCTTATATTTTTCACGTGCTCCGCTACGGTGGAGGAATCCCCTTCTGCATCATAACCCCAGATCTTTTCATAGATCTGATCTTTTGAAAATACCTGGCCGGGGTGCAGGGATAATAGCTCTACAATATCAAACTCCCTTTTTGTGAGCGCAATCAAATTCCCGTTTATCCTTACCTGCCGTTCCTTCAAATCTACCGTGAGATTTTTAAAGTTGATCATTGGCCTTCTCCCGCAGGTATTCAGGTATAAAGCCCTATTTTCCCTCCGGAGGTGGGCTTCAATCCTTGCCGTAAGCTCGCCCAGACTGAAGGGTTTTACCACATAATCATCTCCTCCCAGCGCAAGACCCTTAATCCTGTCGGTTTCCGACTGCTTAGCGCTTAGAAAAATAATGGGGCACAAAACCTCATCCCTGATACACCTGCAGACATCGAATCCATCCACCTCCGGCATCATGATATCCAGTATAATTAAGTCCGGCTGTTGTCGAGCTTTTTTAATGCCTTCTTCTCCATTTAAAGCCGTCCACACCGTGTGACCCTTTTTTTCCAGAGAATCCTTTAAAAGGCTGACCAGCTCTTCTTCATCATCGATTATGAGTATTCTGCTCAACCGGCATCACCTCCAGAACACATAATCAATCGTAAGTCTTTTCGCATTCCCATTTATTAAACCACACCAATCCCCCCACCAGCATTATCGTAAAGAAAACCGCAACGGGAATTATACCTTTCAGGCTCTGTTCAAGGATAAACCGTAAAGATTTAAAATGAGGTGGTAGTATCACACCGGGCAAATAAATCCCGGGAAGCATGGACAGGCGCATCGGCCATGCCCATGGAACTAACGGCCACACCGTATCTCCAAGGCTCGAGGCCATTAGAGAAGCTATAAGGACGCCGGCGCCGCCGAGGCCGCAAGATACACCCATACCCCGGGCAAAGCCAATCCAGATATGAAAAGCAAACAGTGGCATGGCACTAAGCTGCAATATAAAGGCAGCCATAATGAAGATAATCCCATTAACGTGAATATTCAACACATATCTTATACCGATTAAAAGCGTTACCATCCCGATCATGATACTCGTCATCGAAAATAAGGTAATCGTTGCCAGTTTCCCAAGGTAAAGTCTGTTTCGGGGCAGTTTGCTACCCAAAAAACCGTTAAAATCCCCTGCCAGTTCTTCTTGATTTACCATAATCCCCGAAATAATGCCGGCTTTCGCCGGGATAACCACCGCAGCCCATACTTCAAAGAAAGCCTGATAAATTTCGGCTTGAATATAAGGAGTAACTTTTTTCAGCGAAAAATACCATGTCAATAATACCGAAAAGGCAACCGGAGTTAAGAACGACAGCCATCTTACCGGAGTGCGCTTTGTTTTCAACCACTCGGCCGATAGTAAGTTTAAAAAAGAAACCCTACCCATCACCACACTTCCTTTTTATTAAACCATATGGCCGTCAAGATTGTGAAGATGGCAAAAGATACAATTGCCGAAGCTATCCCTGGAAGTATCACCGAGGAGTTTAAAAGCGGATCCCCCGGTTTTAAAAATATGCCATTGGGGTGAACCCCTATTATGGGGCACATCAGACGTATGGGGCGACTCCACGGCACAAATATCCAGTAAGTTTTAGGCGCTGCCAAAACTCCTGCTATTAAGCCCAAAAATCCCAGAGCCGCGCTAGCAACGGCGCCCTTTTTCAAGGCCACCCATAGCTGCAGCGGTATCAAGTCCAGGGAGCTTACCCAAAGTATAAAACCGCCCGCTAAAATTTTAAACCTTGGTATGTTTTCTTCTGCTATAAAGAGTCCCGATAAAAAGGTGGCCAAAATGAGGACCGCTGTGACAAGCCCTGTATGCATAGCCATCACTAGAACCTTGGCTGTCCATAGGGCCGGCAGCGAAATATCGCGGGTGTACAGGCTCCAGTAATTGCCCGCCCTTTTTTCCTGAAGCTGCACCAGCGCGGCAAACAGGGCAGTGCCTATGGGTATAAATACCACCGCCCACCAGTTGTAAAACTGGCTGAGAAGCAGCTGCCACGTTTTTATAAAGCCGTCAGGTATAAATAATTTCTGGAGCAGTGCGATCAATATAAAAATCAGCGGTCCCGATGTTACGAGGCGCCTTGAAAACGTCCTTCTGTATTTGAGATATTCGGCTTGTATTATGGCGATCATTTTTTATCCTCCTCGATGTTTAAAACTTCCATAAAAAGGGACTCGAGGTCTTCGTCAGGGTTGATCTTCCCCTGATATTTCAACCGACCGTCGCTGATAATTCCTATATAATCTACAACCTGCGATACTTCCTTCAGTATATGACTTGACAGAATCACCGTGATACCCCTTTTTGAAAGCGAGCGGATCAATCCCCTAAGTTCTTGAATTCCGACGGGGTCGATGCCATTGGTTGGCTCATCGAGAATTAACAGCTTTGGCTCTCCCAACAAGGCTATTGCTATGCCTAAGCGCTGTTTCATTCCCAATGAAAACTGAGACGCCAATTTTTTGCCGGCATCTTTTAAACCAACCGTGCCCAGCACTTCATCTATAACGCCCCCGGGCAATCCCATCAATTTGGTGTGAATCAGAAGGTTTTCCGCGGCAGTGAGGTTCCCGTAAATGGCCGGAGATTCTATTAACGCTCCGATATGCGCCAGGTGCTTTCTCTGCCAGGGCTCACCGAAGACAATTATTTCTCCCCCATCGGGATGCAACAAACCCGTCAGCAGCTTTAAAATCGTTGATTTTCCCGAACCATTAGGACCGATGAGACCGTATATAGACCCTGCCGGAACGCGCAGCGAGACATCTTTAACCACTAACTGCCTCCGGTAGTATTTTCTAAGATTTCTGGTTTCAAGAATATACTCTGCCAATCTTACCATCCTTTCTATCGAAATTTCGGAAGATTTACCGGATTTAGCCGAACTTAAAAGAAGTTTAATCATCTTTTGAAAATTAGTTTTATTTTTATATAAAGATAATAACCCGAATTAATAAAGAATTTATAAAGTTATAAATCAAAACTAAAAAAACGCCACCATATAAAAGTGGCGTTCGCTATCACTTTTTCGCTTCGGGACTTATACATGCCTCATATGCTAATTGATTTAACGTTATAAATAAATCTCCATTTTTAACGACCCCCTTTATCTCACCATCTATATTAGTACTTGGATATGGAGAAGCAGTAGTAAAAAAATTGGAGATTTTACTCCAGCTTAAGTTTATATATTCTCCCTATTGACCCGTATTCTTCATGGTGTTTTTCTTCTCCACAAAATACGTAAAGCGATTTTTCATTTTCGTCTGCAGCAATTATCGACGCAGAACCTTCTAAATTAACTCCTGAAATTACAGATTTTCCTTCTTCAAGGATTTTATATTCAGCAATTAGGTTGCCATCAATATCAATCTTTTTTATATCCCCATAGCTTCCAAGATAGATATAAAAATCTTGTAATTTTAAAAACTCGCTATTTGTATAACCCGCCAATAATATTGGATATTTTAAGGTGTCCCACAATATGTTGCCTTCATAATCAGCTGCAAAAAGTGCCCATACAGCTGATAATCTATCAAAACAAGTATGACCTGTTGCGTATATACGATTCCTTTTAGGGTCGCCTTTTACATGCACTAATCCAAACTGTCTTGGTATTTCAATAATTTTTTTCTCCTTGCCGTTCGCATCAAGTAGTATTACCGCACCGCCCACGGTTGAGTTTATTTCTTCCATCGGTGGTTCTTGTTCGTCGGGATTTGTAGAATTCCATCTTTTCATTTCTTTCGGATCATTAGCTGCCAAAAGTACGTTATTTTCATCGTCCACTGTTATGTAATTTATATTTGTATATTTGCTATGACTATATTGCCACCTTATTTCCCCCGAATCAGCGTCAATTCCGTAAACAGGGTTAGTCGGTTCAATAAAAGCTGCGGCTACTATCGTTCTCTCGTCTTTTGTAATAGCAAGATCGCTTACCGGATGAACTTCCCCGGATGTTTTAGATCCTACAACGGTTGTTGCCCATAAAACTTTTCCATTATCATCAACACAGTAAACTTTTCCATCGGGTGCCCCGAAATAACAACGTCCTTTTTTTGTAAAAATAAATGAGGGTACCATTTTAATCGCATAATTACCCATACCAAAGGAAATCTGATTCTTCAGCTTCCCTTCATAGGATAAAACCCATACTTGCAAATTTGGAAGATCCATCAAGTAAATATCATTATTATACGGATGGACCCCTATTTGAACAATATCGGAGCCTTCAGGCAAATCATAGTTCCATAATTCTTTTCCACTTTTAGAATCTATTGCAGTGAGCCTACCCTCAAAATAATTGGTATAAACGGTATTTCTATCATTGCTCAAAGCTATATCAACTAGATCTAAAGGACGATGTTTCATATTATTTAAATCATTCGGGTACCCCCATTGTAAGTAGCTGTTATTGTTTTTCTCTGCCGAAAGCGTTTCTGAGTCCCTTTCTTCGATGTAATCTAAAATCGAAGGTTGTTGTACTTCGCAACCCGTAACTAAAAAAAGAAAAATTGCTAATAAAAATAGCTTGGCAGTTTTATACATTTTCTCCACCTCCACTTATTCCTCAAATATGGTTATTCTATCCAGGTCATCTAATGTAGCTCCTTTTATATTATCTGCAAAATAGATATTTTTGCCATATTTTGTCCCCGGGTCATGAATTTTAAAAGACCAATCGTACATTGTGTTCTTCGTCAAAAAACTATTTTTTACGGGTAGTGTATCTCCAAAAAATTCCTTTAATTCCTCATCAGTCAAGGGAACAATTTCATCCTTGGTAACAGTTTTTGGGTCTTTATTTATTATAACATGCTCATTTATTTTAATATCTTTATCAATAGAAACAGGGCCTATAATCTCCGAGCTAACAAAAGTAACAAAGTGTCCAGGAATTCTTCCGATTGGATGTTTCCCTGCATCAAGATATTTATCAAGTTCAATTGCTTTTTTAGAAGCATCATAACTTGTAAAACTAACATGATAATATTTATTCCATCCAAATTTCTTTCTTATAATATCCCAATTAGCATATGTGCTGTCGCCATTGGCTCTATAAACCACATAGGGATCAGCAGAAGAATATTGACTCTTGTTAACTCTTTCATCATATATATAAGCTTTGCTTGGATACAACACCATAGCGCAACATGAAATAGCACATCCAGTTTTTGAAATTTCCTGTTTTTTATCATCAGGAACTCCTTCCCCCCAGTAACCACCTTCATAGTTGCCTGCTTTTTGACAATAAAATGGAGGTATATGTGCCAAAGCAATTGAAGGTTTTATAAAGGTGAGGGTTAGAATAAATACAAGTACCGAAATTTTAACTTTCTTCAATTTTGACAACCCCTTTCATTCTTTTTTCCAAAATATTTTTTGAATTATTTCAAAAAACTTTTTAAGCAAATATATACAATGATTAAATTTTAATGAGGTTGAGAATTTAAAAATCTTATTCGGAATCCAATAGTATTTTGGATAAAAACACAAAATATGTAGAATGGATTCTAACTTATTCTGCAGAAACTTTAGCATAAGCTCTCTTCCCATTGATCCTTAACTCGAAATAAAGCGTATCCTTATATTGATGGAAAATCTTCTTTTCTTCTTCCGAAAGTTTATTATAGTGCTTCATCAATACTCCTACTTCGACATGAATTTTTTCTCCGGGTTTCAATTCCCTATACTCATGAGGTGAAAGCATTTCCATTTTTTGGCCAGCAATAATTATGGGGTTTAACTCCGGAGGAACAAACCATTTTAAATTTACTTTAATAGTCTCATTTGAAATATTTATTACTCTAAAATCATATATCAAATTGCACAATTCATCATCCGGACCGCCTTCCACCGTGGTATGATCGAAAAGCAATCTAGATTTATACATCTCAATTCTTACGTATTTTTCATAATCTATTTCACTGGCCCCTGAATTTATTCTGTCTATTACGAAATCAACATCCGGGAGAAAAGGAGTGGCAAAATATTTGCATCCAGTTAAAAATAAAAAAGAAAAAAGAATATGAAAGATAATGAATTTCTTAATATGTTTCATAATACGTTCTCCCCATCTTCCATGCTTCATATGCCAATTGACTTAACACATTGTATTTCATATAGTTTGGAGCCTTTGCTATAACTTCGGGAGGGTAGCCATTTTGATGAGTGTAATATTCTACATTATATCTAAATTCTCCAATTTTCGAATCAAAATACCACATACCATAAATTCTATAATAATATCTGCTTAAACTATAACCAATATATTTCCAGGTCTTACTATAATCCCAGACATAAAGATCGTGATAAAAATCTCTATATGTATACTTCGTTTCAACTTCAACCCTTTTATAAGGATCAATATTCGACAAATCAGTATAAACGGCCTTTAACGCGTTGTATATTTCTTCTCCTCTTCTGTATATATCTCCAATACCAGGTACCGCCTTAATTATCAATACTGAAGCGTATTTAAATGTTTCAAAACTGGTAAAACTTTTCCTTGGGGTCGCATTCATATATCCGACTTCCTTAGTTAAAACATCTTCTATTTTTACAGTTCCATAACCCGGATCTACATATTCCACACCTATTCCCCTATCAGAATCAAATTGAGGCTGGGTAATTATTTGAGATCTCAATATAATCCTATCATCTTTTGCACTTGGTAAATTTTTATCAAAAGGCATTGCTAATGTATTACTTAAGCAAAATAAGAATATAAAATCATTATAGATAATTTTTTCAATAATTTCATTTTTAATCCCTCCCGCATTATTAATATCCTTAGTTCTATGCTATTACAATGCTATCCTTTCATAGTTCTCACCCTCTTCCTTGTGGTTTACTTAAAAAATTTACTGTGGGTGGCATTCTTTTTCCCCTATAATATAGTCGTTTTATGATGCCAAAAAGTTCCCATAAAATAAAATTTTTTTTAATAGACACGTAAACATATCGAAGATGAGGTATGGTTCAGAATAATAAAAAGTTTATGCTTTTCATTCACTTAACAAAAAATCGCCGCTCCTATTTTCTGCTGCACTAGATTTTTAAAAGAATTACCCTACCTTGGAAACAGCACAAAAACTTTATGTATCAAAAATGACAGCTTTCTTAAAATCTCATAAACACCCAAAACCTAGTGAGGCGGCTATGGAAATCTATCAGAAGCTGCATTCTCCTCAACTGAAGGCAAGCCCGGTAGTTGCCAGAACCAAAGCCCGTTTTATGCTGGCTATACTTTCTCAACTCGAACCGCTCCTCGAGCAAATCAAAGAATATGACAAGGAGATAGAACGCCTTTTTAATCTCCACTCCGACAGCAGGTTGTTCGGAAACCTACCTGGAGCGGGTTCGTGGCTGGCCCCGAGACTGCTGGCGGAGTGAGGAGATGACAGAGAACGTTTTATGAACGTTTCTGTAGTTCAAGCTCTGGCCGGAACTTCCCCCGTTTTATACCAAAGTGGCAAATACCGCTTTGCCAAATAGCGAAAATCCTGTGTCAAACCCTTCCGCAATGCTATGTACCAATTTTCTTATCAAACAGTACGGTGGATTAGTTGGGAAACGGGTATCAATTCGCTACCTGCAATTTCTTTGCCCCTGTTTCTATAAATCTCTGTCGCAAATGTAAGTAACTGTCCACTCACCGTATCCTTCACGGCAACCAGTTTATTTTTGGGAATAGTTTCACCCGATGTGTTTTTAATTACACACTTGACTTCCGCGGAATTGCGTGCCACTTTATATTCGACTGTGGAAGTATTTAATATCATCGTCCCCTGCTCGTTATATATAGTTATATTGCCGTCATCTTTATTCCAATAGACCTGATACCCAAGAATATCAAAAATCAACCTTAAAGGCAAATATGTTTTACCATTTTTAACAAGCGGCCTTTGGTCTAGGTATGGAATTATATACCATTTATATATTTAAGGAGCTGATGTACCTTGAGGGCAAAAAGCGGGTTACTTTACGTAAATCTCATTCGTGGTTGCAGTCGTTGAATCAGATATACCATCATAAGCATAGTGATAACTTTTTACCCTGTAATACTTACCCCTTTCCACCAAAACCACTTTCCCTCCCTCAACGTAATCGGTGTCGTAATCAGTAAAGGTATATGAAGCCACATCTACCCATGAAGAACCCGTATACTTCTGTAAGACAAGCTTAACAACTACTTTGTCGCACATTCTATTGCACTGAGTATAACCGTAAATTTCTACCGAACCATTCCTCTGATCCTGGATGCGGCAGTGCCAGATATCTATCAAATAGTCTTCTTGCTCGGTATAATATCCATTTATATCCCCGGAAAGGCCTCTCATGTTGTGTGATACTGCGTAATCCCTCTCGATTTTCTCGGGTGACGCTGCAAAGACTGGGAAACAAAGGCTTAAGATTAAGATCAAAATTGAGATCAATTTAAGCGGCCTGTAACTCATAAAAACCATCCCCCTTTTAATTTTCTCCTCTATAAAATAGTCGTTTTATGCTGCCAAAAAGTTCCCTGAAATTGAAAATTTTTTAATAAAAAAAGAACGGGTTTTCCCCGCTCCTTATGCTGATTTTTTCCATCCAAACAAAACATACAAAATCATTCCTACAATTATTCCCAATAGAAGTCCGCTAATAATTGCCTTGATCAATTCCAAAGCAGTAAATGGTTTATAAAGATTAACGGTAAACAAAATAACAAATAGGAGAGAAGAAACTAAAACAAATTTGTTATAAAGAAAGCACATTCGCTGTTCACTCCTACTCTTAATTTTTTTCCTATAATATAGTCGTTTTATGCCTCCAAAAAGTTCCCTTTAGTTGAAAAATTTTTTATAATAATATTAAAGATTCTTTCAAAAAGGCGGTATTTTAAAATGGAAAATTTTGACCTTTTCGAGAGTCTCTACCGCAGTTATTTTTCAAAAGCTTACAGGGCGGCTTTCTTGGTCGCTCAGGACGAAAATATCGCTCATGATTCCGTCCAAGAGGCTTTTTTAGCTGCCTGCGAAATATTGAAAAAAAGCCCTATTAACCTTTCCCGCTTCCAGGCGCTGGTCTGCGCTATCGCTACCAAAAAAGCCATCAACTTTATCCGAAATAAATCAAAGTATGTGCTCATAGATGAGAGCTTTATGGATACGATAGTTTCTCTGAATACCAATCTGGAAGTTTCGCCCGATACAATTACGGATGCCGAAAACAGGATGGATCTGGATTATGCTTTAAAGCAGCTCAATCCAATTTACAGGCAGATCTTAGTATTGAAGTACTATAACGACCTTTCAGAAAATGAAATATCTAAGTATCTCGGTGTACCAGTGGGAACCGTCAAAAGCAGGCTTTATCGCGCAAGGATGTTTTTGAGGAATTTTTTTAGAGAACAAAATGAAGGGGCAGGATGCGATGAAAAAGGATAAGGACGCTTTCGACCTTTATCTGTCTAAAAAAATAAAGGAGTACGCTGAAGACATCCCACTTCCGAAACATATCGAAGATGAAATTTGGGTCAGAATAAAAAGAGAATTAGAAGCTCAAAAGAACAAAAAGATAGCCATTAAAAAAAGAATTGTAAGTGTGGCTTTTGTTCTAATAGTTTTTTTCATGGGTGTCTATACGGGAATTGCCGGAAAGGAAGCCACGGCTGATTCAAAGTTTTTCAAAATTGTCAGGGAATACTTGAATAATATAATGACCATTTCAGGAAAGACGGTCTCAGAAAATTACGGAACAGCGAAAGATTTTATTCTCTCCATTGATGAAGTGCAGAAAAATGTGGGTTTTCAAATCGCAGTCCCGGAATACCTCCCGGAGGGATACGGTTTCCACGGCGCGAAGATTTCCGGTGGGGAGAAGGCTTCTGTTGCTTTGATTTATAGAAAAGGAACAGAAGGTGAGGAGCTTAGAATTGAACAATTTTCTGTAGCACGGGAAACGGCCTTTTCTCATAATTTCCGGACAAATGATGCAGAAGTGAAAGACCTCAGCATAAAGGGCTCTGAAGCCACACTCATTCATTTCAAAAAAAGCGGCTTAAGGCAGCTTTTATACGAAAAGGGCTCGATTTATTTTATAATCACCGGGAGATTAAGCGAAGAGGATATAATCAGGGTAGCTGAAAGCATGAGGCCTTAGGGGAACTTTACGTTCACCTCGCCCAATCCTTCGTGGAATTCTTCGCTTATTTTAAGGTATTACTGAAAAAAACGTGGTTTTACGTATAGATAATAAATTTCTTTACCTTCTATCTTAGATTTCGCTAGAAAAAATCTCCTTCTTTATCTTTAACTTCATTTATCCAGTCTTTTACATACGGTTCGGTAATTTCGTACGGCTTTTTATACTGTACTTCAACACTTATTACCCCTAAATAAGTACATGCAGACAGTAGAAGTATGAGCATGACCATTATAATCAACATTGAAAAAATTTTTTTATTTAAACCATTCCTCAGCATTCGTTTTCTATCCTCCTATGTACATACATACTTCTGTTACTTAACTTTATTAATTATACATAAACACTAACTCTATTTATATCATCTACAGGAAAAAAGTGAAAGCCCTCAGCCCCTGTATCAATAGGCTAAGGGCTTTCAGCATTAAGAAAGATTTTTAAGAAATCGACAACTTTTTCACGACAATTAAAATCGGTTTAATAATCCCATTCTTACAACAGTGCATGAACATAGTCAGAATCCGCCTGATATACACCTTCTGAAAAACTTAATGATAATTCTCCAATTAATGATACACTGGGCTCTAACGTTAATGTTGAATGACCATATTCAATGTACAAAGCTACTTCGGGAATCCTTCCTATTTTAGACACTCGTATATATCCATAACCGGATTGAGCCCAATCATGCTCTACTGGCGGTCCTGCCCATACATTTTACACATATCAAACTTTGTTTCCGCTCCTCCCCCAGGAGCTATAGGTTCTATAGCAGCGTTTTCATAATAATAATTGCCATAGATGTTATTTACATATTTTACCCTATGGTAAGTCGCATTTGGTGACTGATCAATGTACATTCCTTCACTCCAAGCAATTCCTATAATATCTTCCATCATAACCGCTGGCGCGGTACTCCAATTCCAGTCAAAACGTGCTCGATAGTATGTTCTATTATTTGCCTCTGAATAGTAATAGCTATCAGTCTTTGCACTTATATTTAAAGTCGCTGCTAATGCAATTATTTCTTCTTCAGTACCTGAAAAAGCTCTCAACATACTAATCTGCTCATCAGTGTATCCTAAGTTTTTTAAAATCGAGTCATCGAGTTTGCTTCGTCTGTATAACTCCTCAGCATAATCAAAATTTCTAATTTTGCCGATGTCCTTAGCAGAAAACACCATTTTTTGTAATTCCGAATCGGATTTGTTTTTTAATTCTTTTATCATTAAATATTCGTTTATAGTTACTTTTGCAATTTTTTGCTCAGGTTTATTGCTCTCTGCATACGCGAAAGTACCAGAAAAAACCAATAAAATCGATACTATAATTGATATTATTTTTACACAGCTTTTTATTGCCTCTATAATTATAGTCGTTTAATGCCGCCAAAAAGTTCCCTAAAATCGATAATTTTTAACAAAAAAAGCAGGTTTCCCCGCCCCTTATGCTGATTTTAAACGACGGAATATAATCAGGGTAGCCAAAGCATGAGGATAGGCGAATTTTTTATTTTACATATAATGGATAGATTCCCATAAATTATTTAGAAATTCACGTTCGATAGGACCTTCTAATACAGCATATCTGTAGCCATTTATTACTAGATTGCTCTAGCTATAATTGTTAAAAACCGCAAATCCCCCTTTGCCATAATAAAAATTAATAATAAAAATTAATTATATAATCATCCTTGTTGTTTTTTGCAAGAGGAAATTCCCCATTTTTGCAAAGATTTTTCCCCAGGCACCGGTGGGGAATTTTTATGTTAACTTAACTGCCTCATAAGTGATTGCCTCACCCGGTAGCTTTGGCCATCAAAGATCAACAGGTAACTGTGGTGTATTAGCCGGTCAATCATTGCTGCTGTCATCTGCTCGTCGTAGAAAATGCTCGCCCAGCGGCTGAATTCCAGGTTAGTGGTAATTACTACACTGCGGCGTTCATAGCAGTCCGACATCACCTGAAACAGCAGCTGCGCCCCTTCACGGTCTAAAGGAACATAACCCCATTCGTCGCAGATCAGAAGATCCGCTTTGGAAAGCTGTTTCATTAACCCGGAAAGTTCACCTCCCTTCCTGGCTTCAACAAGCCGGTTTACCAGTGCTGCTGTGCGGAAAAACTTTACGTTGTAGCCTTTTTTACAGGCCTCCACTCCTATGGCCGTGGCAAGATGGGTTTTACCGGTCCCAACGTTGCCTGGCGTAAGCCCCTGCGGGAGCTTAATTTCATCGAATATGTAATCGGCAAAGGTCTTTATAGTGTAAAAGCCTGCATTTTTCAAGAGTCTATCCTTTCGGTTCGCGTCTCTATGCTCCAGTTCTAGTCTTAGCAGTTTCAGAAGGTATTCTTCGTGGCTTTCAGCTTCAATCTTGTCGCAGTTTTCCACAAGATTTCGACTAAGTTTTAATGCTTTACAACAGGTGGCGATTTCGTCCTTCAGCATAAATTGGCACCGCCTTTCAGAAAGGCTTTGTCATAGTCCTCAGCATTGAAGCGGAATGCAGTGAGTTCAGGAACCCCTTCCGGAATTTTCACCGGCGGGAGCGGCGGGGTTATACTCGTTATCCTGTTATGGATGGCTACGAGGCTGTCTAAATCCTGCACTCCGTAAAGGAGAGCTTCGGCTACGGCATTCACGGCCTGTTCAAAACTGCTTTTGGCACAAAGCGCAGCTAAAGCCTTGAGCGCTTTGCCGCGCTCGCTTTTACTTAAGCCGTCCAGGTATTCCCGGAGTGGGTCCGGCAGCATACTATATATTCCCGAATACTTAAAGGCCCCAGGACGGCGGGAAAGCTGGGTGAGATATGGTAGCCAGTCCATGCTTTCTTGCTTGTTGTCCCCGTAAAGCCGTCGGTGGCGCGCGATTTCCCTGTGGCTTTCATCCAGCGGTATGACCTCGTGAGCCGTTATCTTTATCAGTACCCGGCTGTTGGCGTATTTTGGAGCAGTCGAGTATATATGCTTTCCGCCGTTCAAGCTGAATTTGGCGTAGGCGTTGGTTTTGACTGTTATGTAATCGACCACCTCGTAAGGGACGGCAGGCAGCTTAAGCAGAGCTTTGCGGTCTTCATTGAAAAGTTCGGCGTGTGTCCCATCCTTCCGGTAATGTTCCCGGTGCATGTCCTGGTCGCACAAGCGTAAAAGTTCGCGGTTGAAATCCTCCAGCCTTTCAAACGTGGGGACCGGGACCAGTAAATTGCGCCGGTGGTATCCGACTTTGTTTTCCACATTACCCTTTTCATGGCCACAAGCGGGGTTGCAGAATACCGCTTCAAAACCATAGTGCTGCTTGAACCTCAGGAAGGCGTCAGTTAGTTTGCGCTCTCCATTCTTCAAAAGTTTCACAATAGTGCTGGCGTTATCAAACCATATCTTATGAGGTACTCCACCAATATGTTCAAATATGTCCTTCAGCCCCTGAAACAGGCATTCCTGGTTTTCTTCTTTGAAAAGCTGAGTATATCCTACGTTACTGTAGGGAAACGAAAGGTCAAGATAAAATCCGTGATGCAGCGTCCCGTTCTCGTAAAAGTCTGCCTCACCGAAATCCACCTGCGCTTCACCCGGGATATGTTCCAGCGGCAGGCGGCAGGAGTTGTCCTGGTATATTTCTTTTTTTCTCATGGCCACGTAGCCTGCTACGGTGCGGTAAGAACAGTTAAACTGGTTCTTGTATTTTTCACATAGCCTGTCGTAAATCCTTTTGGCTGTATGCCTTTGTTTTTTGCGAGCTTTTTTATCTTCTTCAAGCCATTGGTCTATATCTGCCTTGAAAGGGTCGAGTTTTGGGAAGGTATGTTTAACTTCTTCAACTTTAACCCTGGTGTTCCAGTCTTCTTGATAGATATACTTGCGTATTGTTTTTCGGTCTTTTTGGAACTCCCGGGCTATCTCGCTGATATTTTGCCCTTTCATAAAGAACGCTTTTCTGATATCATCAATTTGGGTCATTGTGAGCATCCTCCGTTCCTCCCTTGCAGTTAAGTTGTCCCTAACTACAAGGGTAAAGGTTTTTTGGGGTGCCTGCAATGACCTTTGCAAATTTGGGGATTTTTGAGTTGCAAAAGTGGGGATTTTATTTTGCAACTCTGTCCTTTTTAATTATGCAATAAACAGTGTAACATGATAATAGATCCACTCCCTAGCACTTATTTCCCTCCGATCTGTGTTGGTATCAGAGGGATATTTCGCCAGGGGGTGGGTCAATTCCTTTTCGTTGCTCCTGGGTCAATTGTATACCGGCGGTGACAGCTATCGCAGGAATATTATTTGGATATTTATACTGGCAGTATAGCCTTGAAATAGCAATGGTATCTCATTTTAGTGCGGATTTAGTAATCCATGTGCTAGTTCCTATTCTAAAACAAAGGGGTTGCTAATATAAATCTTAATAAAAAAGCACACCCCTCATTCATAACTCAAAAGGGTGTGTTTATGTTAATTTAAAATCTGAATCATCAACTTTTTCTAGTTATAACTTTGATTAAATCTTTTTTAGTTATTTTTTTAAAAATAGAGCCCTTTAAATTAAACTACCTAAATTATCTCATATCCATCTCTGTATAATAAACAAAACCTATTGCACCTGGACCTACATGAAGTCCAATTACAGGTCCAATATCTACAATATCTGCTTTTATTCCCAGCTTTTCTTCTATCAATTTTGAAAGATCTAAAGCTTCTATAAAGCAGTTAATATGGTGAACAACTATTTCCTTAAGACCATAAATAGAACTGTCCCTAACCAACTTTTCAATCATTGCTGCTACTGCATTTTTCTTTGTTCTAACCTTAGTTAAGATAGCTGTTTTCCCATCCTCAACTGTTAATATAGGAATAATCTTTAAAAGATTTCCAATTAGTGCTTTAGCACCACCTATTCTTCCGCCTTTTTTTAAGTATTCTAGATTATCAGGGATAAATAAGAATCTGCTTCTTTTTAAGTTTTGATTTACAATTTCAACAATCTCATTTAATGTTTTTCCTTCCTTTGCTGCTTTAGCACCCGCAATTACAGCAAAACCAAGCTGCATACAGTTAGATCTAGAATCAATAATTTCTATCTGAGCGTCCTTATATTCTTCAAGCACCATCTCTTTTACCATAAGTGCTGATGAATATGTTCCACTCATTTCTGATGAAAGAAAAATACAAACAAGGCTGTCCCCATTAGCTACAACCTTCTTCATTTCCTCTAGCATTTCTCCAATAGAAGGCTGAGAAGACTTAGGTATCCCCTTTTCTTTCATCATACGGTAGAAATCTTCATTATTAATATCAACTTCCTTTATACTTATATCATTCCAAGATACACTTAATGAAACCTTCCTAATGTCTAGTTGTTTGCATATTTCTTCACTTAGATAACTTGTGCTATCTGTTAGAATTTTAACTGACATTTTACCCACTCACTTCTTTTATTTTTTATATGTTTTTTATTTTTTACTAAACAAATGAAATCTTTTAAAATTAATTCTATGTTTATTTCATTAATAATTATATTTTTCTTTTTATTAATTTTATAATTTTTATGAAAACTAAATAATAAAAAAAACTTTCATAGCTTTTATCTATCGTATCAATGGAACGTTCAAATTTGTCTTTGGATAATGATGTTGATACAAGGTCGCAAATTTTTTATTATGTAAATAAATTAAAATCTTGCATTAATTTACAAAATCTTAAATTATTAAACCTCCCTATTAATTTCGTCAATAACATCAGATAAATAAACTAATTCTTGAATAAATAAATCTACTTCTTCTACTTTTCTAGGTAATTTTATAAGAGCATATCCTTCGCCATATTTTTTATAAAATAACTCTTTTCGCAAAGCATTTTTGCCATCTCTTTTTACTGAATAATAATTATAATAGAAAAAACTATTTTTTCCTATTATTTTACAATTGAATCTCCCAAAAATCGGTAATTTCGAATCATTTAAATAAACAACTAAACTAATTCTTTCATCATTATTCCAAGGAACAAAAATCAAATAATAGGTCATGTTAACTTTTCTAACTTTAAAAGCTCCTATAACACCTTTATATCCAAAATAATTATCTCGGAACTTGTCCAACTCCCAAACTTCAAGGCTTAATTTTCTTTTAGAAATTGCTTCTCTTAATAAAGCTATTAATTTATTAACTTTTTTCTTATCTAAATAATCTTCTGTAGCTTCTTTTACTTTTCTAAGATAGTTATAATTCTTAATTAAATTGTTAAAGTTCAGCTCATCCTTAGGTTTCACATAATCACTACCTCTTGGTTAGAGTATTTTTACAATTTTAATTTTACAATATTTTATGTTCATAATCAAATTTTTATAATTTATAACAATATTTATTTTTAGTTTTATAATTAATCAATTCGTAAACGTTTCAAAATTCTAAATGTATATATTTTAATTTCATAAAAACGATTGAACCACAAGAAAAGGCTCCTTATTATTAACCTTTTGTTAAGATAGTAAACAACAGTGGGTGATTGGCATATGCCTTTTAACGTGAGCCTTGTTTTTGCTTTTAGTATACCTTCTGCTCTGAAGAGAGTCAGTATCATCAGTTATTTCTGCCTTTCCGTTTTTTCCTTCAATAAGATTAGTAATGCTATATTTGCCATATTTTTTAATAATTTCATCTATTTTTTAAAACTCTACCGTTCATCCTAATGCATCTCCAACCGCTCTGCCTAAAAGGCATCCTATAAAAAGTCTTTATCCCTATTAGAACCCAATCTCATTATTTCTCATCCTATCAAATTATAAGTTTTACCAATCAAACTCTTTTATTGCTTGTTCTACTCTATTTTTTAGTTCTCTCAACTCTTTATTTTCATATAGTTCTTCCATAGCATCTGAAATTTCCTCAAAATCCGTCCAATCTTTAATATCAGACGTTCTTGTATAAATACGTGTATATTGTCTTCCTGGTTCCTTTGCCTTATTGTTTATCTTGACGCCATGCATTTCAAGTTTTTCAAGAAACTTTATTCTCTTATTCGCATCTTCAAATGGGCCAATTTCTAGAGTAAGTTTTAATTTCCCGAAATATTCGGAGAACCAAAAACAAACTGGGAACCCCCCGCCCCAGCTTTCTTTATCATTTTTTCTCCCATAAGCAAATGATTCTACTCCAAACCAATAAGTCTTATTAGTAACAGCTACTTGAATTATTTCTTTATGTTTATTCTTAAAAATTTCTGCTGCTGGTTCTGTATTTATTTCATTACCCACAGTATATAACATATCAATAATCTCTTTATACTGCTGATATATTTCTTTACACATTTTTTTTAATTCATTATCCATAACATATTTCTCCTTCAGTATATGAATATAATACTCTAAAAATGAAATTACTTCAGATGAGGTTCTCTCTTTATAATTATCTAAAATAAATTCAATTGATTCCAATAAATCCTCATAACTAGCTAAAAAATATTTTTTGTGATTTGGAATTTCCCCATTGAGAGTTAGATATATAGGAATTATCAAAAATGATTTATATTTATTGTTTACATAATTATAATATTTTGATAGTTGATTTGAATGTTCTTCTGAATATACTTTATTCTCTATAAAAATGACTATTTTATGCTGTTCAGAAACCAACAAAATATCAATATTAGCTATTTCACGATATACTTTTATATCCATTAATGACATTTGATGCAATTTATAAATCAAATTCATATCCTGCAGAATTTCATTATTGTCAGATTTTAATAATACTTTTAAAATAAATCTTTTTAAAACTTTATCATCAAAATTATGATTCTCAGACGGGTTAAAAAGCCAAGCTAATAAATTTGAGTGTCTAATTTCATAATCTTGTATTTTTAATACCTTAAAAGGGTTAAATCTATTTATTCTCGCTTTAAGTAGTTCAAGTTTATCATTATTAACTATAAAACTAATTAATTGTTGTTTATCCAACAATACATCTCACTCTCCAGTTAATTTAGTTTTTTATAATGATGTTATTCTTATAATAATATGAACATCTATTTCAAAAATCTTAATATAAAAAAATAAATATATTGCAAAGCTTACATGGGTTACTTCCCGAATCCAAGTTTATATATTTCTCATCTTTTATGTCAATGGTAAAATAAAAATACCCACTTATGGGAAAGAAAATTCCCCACTCATCTATCAAAATAACTTTCCTTGTAGTTAAATATAATTAAAAACTACAAGGAGAGATGAAAGGTGTTGGGGATGGAAATGCATACAACAATAAAAACTCTTTTTACCAAAGGATATAATAAAAGCAGTATTGCAAGAATGCTTAATATTGACAGAAAAACTGTTAGAAAAGTTTTAAAAGTACTTAATGATAAAGATTTTATTGAAAGAAAAGAAAGAATCTCCATATTAGACCCATATAAAGAATATATAGCTATCCAGGTATCAAAAGGTTTATCGGCGCAGCGCATTTATCAGGATTTAAAAAGTGAAATGGAATATTCCGGCAGTTACGATACAGTAAAAAATATGCAGCAAAAATTAGAGGAAATTCCTCTGAAGCCTTTATGGTTTTAAATTGTCTACCCGGCGAAGAAGCCCAGGATGAAGTAATGATACATTCGGGTATAAAATATTTTAGCTCAAATTTGTTATATATTTAAAATTTTAAACATCTTTTCACACCAATCATTATCGTCAATAAACAATACATGATTTTTTTCATAATCACTTTTACTCGGTTTTTTCGCAAGGTTTTCAACTAGATCTTTATACGAAGTAGCAGACAAAATAAAAGATTCTAGTCTTATATTAGGATTATTTAGCCTTCTTTCTATAGTCTTTATAGTTACAACATCACCACCTGCATATCTTGTCCCAGCAAATACAATTTTTTCACAGTCAAGACTTTTGTCGTGTTCAAGCCCTTTAGGATCTATAAAAACTATTATTTGATAATTCCCTTTCTTGAGCCACATTACAAAGTCAGGATAAAATCCAGCCCATGTAAGTTGAAAACCTACCCCAATTTGGTGAAAATTTCTCAATAAATATGTCTCAATGTCTTTAAATTTCTCTTTGTTTTCTTCTATAAACTTTCTTAAGTCTTTTAGGAATTTTATCTCACTTTCTACCAGGCCTTCTGGGGTAAATTTTATTTTATCTTCTTTTTTTATTTTTTTCTTTAACAAAACCGGCACAAACAAATGAGATTCAAAAACCAGCCTGGGCAGTACATCGGATTCATATTTTTCGTCTAACAGTTTTTCAAAATCTTTTATCAGTTTCTTTACTTTCTTAATTAATTCTTTTTCTCTTTTGTCAACCTGCACTAAATACCCCCCGGAATTTTCTTTACTCATAAAAGGCATCATCAATTGCCCCGTCTTTTCATCCAGCACGTAGTAACTTATGTGATCTGTCTCAAACCTTTTTGCCTTTTTCCTGTAATAAGTATCAATATATCTTTTTAAAACCGAAACCGCTATATCTTCCAACTTTGATATATCACCATGTTCCAGCTTATCAAAAACTCCTTTATAGACTACAACTTTGTAATTGTTTACAGCAGATATAATCTCCTGGAGTTTATTCTTATCAAATACTAAATTCCAGTATTTCTTTAACTTCTTATGTTCTGTAATCTCAAAAAAGATGCGTTCCCAATTTAAAAACGTGGTATAACGCTTCAAGTCTAACGTATCATGCTCGATTTTTGCATCAAGACCGATTTCGGTATTATTTGTTTTTGAATATACTTTTATTCTAGGCGTCAAATCAATGCTTACGTGAACCGTTTCATCAGGTTCGAGCATTATAACTTTACTTTCTTCAAACTTTTTATCTTCTCTTTTACCGAGCACATATAATTCCTTCCATTTTTCTTGATGCTGGTATTTAATAGACATTAAAATGTTTTCATATTCGACTTCTTCTTTTCTAATTGCTTCTAAAAACCTACTCAAATAATCCGCCTTGATGCCAAATATGTTTAGAGTTTCTAATACTGCAACTCTTGGATCCCCACTTCTTTTTAGCGACAAATCCTTCCCCTTTAGCCTTACACCTCTGCCAAAGAGTTGAATAATCTGGGGTCCCTGGCCGCTTCCTATGTTCAAAAGCCCCATAGAAGAAACTCTCCACGTATCCCATCCTTCAATAAATTTTTTGGCTCCTATCAATATGTTCAAATTAGAGGCCTTGTGCTTTATGTAATCAAAGAGCGAATCAGAAATAACATCCGATTGGACTTCAAATCCTTTTTCTTCTAACCTCTTTTTAAAATCTTTACCGCCTACGTTTATAACGCCGAAGTAATCATTATCACCAACCTTTAGTCCGAATTCTCCATCAGCGTTTTTGATTTCCGATATATTTAATCTGCCTTTTCCGTTAAAAACCCTACTATACAAATCATTTAAATCCACACCTTTTTCTTTTAACAGCTTAAACTTTTCTTTAAAAATATCTTCGCCATCTTCATTTTTAAGTCCCGCTCTTCCTTCTAAGATTGTATTTATCTTTTCTTTAAGCCAGTCCTCTTCCTTTACAACTTTATTTAAAAAGCCAACAATCTGAAGTATGTCCGATTCCTCTTTATTAACCGTCGTTCCCACAAAGATCCACAAAGGTTTTTCCAAATTATACTCTTCGGCTAATCTTTTATTTTCCTGATAAAACATAACTTGCTCGTAAAAAGACAACAAATTGGCAACAAACATAATTTCTGAAAAATAGCCTTCAGATATTTCTTCAGAATTTTTCGCGTTTACCACAAAAAAGTCCTTACCGTATCCATCGAGATAAAAATACTTATACGAATAATCAAATATGATTGATTTAGAATATTCCTCAAGGGTTTCTTTATTCCTTTCGCTCAATATCTGCCCGAACGTGGCACTATATTCAAACACAAAACCATTCTCAGCCAATTTAGCTCTCCGCGCGGCCCATACCCGATCTTCGGTAGCCTTCCCTTTATGTCCTTCATCTACGAAAATAAGACTTCTTCCCTCAAAAGCACTTACTGGAAGGGTTATTCCTCCATCCTTTTTCTCATCAACCAGTTTAGTTATTTCTATAATCAGCACTTCATTCTTAAGGTTGAACCTACTGTTTAAATTGCCATCGTATATCCTGCATGGAATATCACTTTTTTGCAGTTCATCAAAGTGCTGCTTAGAAAGACCTTCGTTAGGAGTAATCAAAAGTATGTTGTCAGGTTCGAAAGGCCTGTATTTCAAAAACTGAAGATAATTTATGTGCATAATTAGAGTTTTCCCGGAACCGGTGGCCATCCAGAAGGCCAACTTGTTTAAATCCTTCAATTCAAAATCCTGTATGTCAATTTCGTTTTCATATCTGTATTGATTTAAAAATTCATTCAGCTTATTTAAAAACTCCACCTTATTGTTTTTCAACTGGTCCAAGAAAATTTCCGTAAAAAGAACAGGCAGGTATTGAAAATATATGAGAACTACGTTGCCGCGGTACCGGTTTATCTTTCTAACGTATTCCTGAATGTTCTGATCATACCGAAGTAGATCATCTTTGCAAAACTTTATACCTTTCAATGATATCAAGGTTTTCATAAAAGGTGTAATTTCATCACCATCGTCTATTCGCTCTTGTATATTTTTCAAAGGCAACTGCCTAAAATCTTCTACTCCAAAAAGAGAAAGAAAATATTTGTTTAACACCAGATATTTTTCCATATCCATATCATCTCGCCTTTCATCTGACCTCAGAGTTCATCAGCTTTTTAAAATCGGGTTCGATATAATTAATTTCAGCCACAAAATCACCAAAATCTGGAGTTAAAGTGCTTTGAGCGTTTACATACACAATATGGGGCTTCCACTCCGACAATTCCTTCTTAATAAATTCCTTATCTTTCATGAAATCCTCTTCTGTCCAATTACTGCCGCAAGTCCGCCATATCATAGCATACGTCTTACTTTCTTTTTCTCCCAATACGAACATATATCTTTTTTTATCGTTATTTCTAAATTTGACCTTTTTTATTTTTAATCCCAGAAGATAATTGAACGTTTCGGGTATGTCCACAACCATTTCTTCCGGCTCTCCAACTTCCGACAGGTTAACTTTTAGCCTGTATGCAAAGGGATCTTTTAGATTCTCGATATTCAAAAAATACGGGCTTTCGCTTGTCTCATAATCCAGAAAGTATTTCAACAGATATTCATCCTTTAAGACCTTTAAAACCTCTTGATTCTCTTCCAATTCAATATTGTCTAGTGTATCTTCATATTGCTCTAAAATTTGGTATTTGAAAAAGCCACCACAGCTTTTTTTATTATATTTTTCCTTAACGTCATTTTCCTTTGAAATGCCTGATTTATCATAAGCAAGTACCTTTTTCATCCTCGGTAAAATCACAGTCCAGAAATGCTCGCCCATCTCAACCCCAATCCACTTTCTGCCGAGTTTGTGGGCTACTGCTGTGGTTGTTCCAGACCCGAGGAAGAAATCCATAACGAGATCTCCTTCGTTGGAGGTAGATTCTATGACCCGCTTGAGAAGAATTTCGGAGTTTTCGGTGGGGAAGTCCCATTCAGAAGAATATCCGTTAACATCTGTCCAATCAGAACCAAGAGTTTCATATTGGCTAAAAAATATTGGTTCGTTTAATTTATCATCCCATTTTATTAAACCTTGTTCAATTGCTCTATCTATAGCTTCTTGACTTAAAACCCATTTTCTACCTTGAGGAGGATAAATTTTTCTACCAAAAACAATTCTTGAAGCATCCCCTTTAACCGTTCCTGGTAAGTGCATTCTAACCCATTCTGGTTTATCCTTCAATTTTTTGTAACCAAAAAAACTAAAGTTTGTAACATTTTTCGCATAAAGAAATAATGTATCATTTGCTGTATGAAATTTCTTATTTTCTCCCTTTAATGTCCTTGTTCTTTTAACATCAATTTCATTCCTAAAATTCTCCTTTCCAAAAACCTCATTCATCAAAAGCCTGACATACATATTTCCATTATAATCACATCTAACAAAAATACTTCCTTTTTCTGACAGCAAATCCCTTGCAAGCTTTAACCTATTTTCCGATATGCTTACCCATGTAGAATCTTTATACTTAACATTGTAAAGATAATCCGCATCCTGTTCCTTGTTAAAAGGTGGGTCTATGTAGATGGTCTGTACCTTTTCTTTATATTTAGCCAAAATCGTATTCAACGCCTGCCAGTTTTCGCTTTTTATGAGAAGTCCGTCCAATGCTTCGTCCAGGTCTATATTGCGGGTTATGTTTTCCAAAAGCTTTTCTTTAAACTCTTTATCAAAATATCTTGTGTCAACAGGAAGCTTCTTATATTCATTACCTACAATATCCTCTTTTTCGATTAAATCTTCTTTACTCTTTATCTCACCAAACCCTAATTCTTCCCATTCTTTTAGCTGTCTTTCATTGCTTAAAATTTCATCTATGATTTCATCTAAGAATTCTTCACCAGCCCATTTTGCTATTCTGTCAAGGGTTATTGCGTATTCCGTAGATAAAACAAACTTTTTCTTCTCCCAAAGCCTCTTTTGGAAATTCTCAATCTGAGCCAAAAAATCTATAATAGCTTCGCCAATTTGCCTTACCACTTTTGATCGTATGATATGCTTGTTCGAATACTTTTCTCTTTCCAATGTGTCAAGGTCCAACACTTCTGATTTTATGTAGTAATCCAGTTGGCCGGATAAGAATCCCTTTAAATCTTTATGAATAAAATAATCCCTCGTATTCTTTCCGGTAAAGCGGTCCAAATGATACTTAAGTAGAGGGGTTTCGTTTTTATCTCTTTGTAAATACAAGGAAACTTCCTTATTTATTTTTGCAACCTCATTCACTATTGAGCTAAAAGAAAATTCATTGACTTTCTGCTGCTTGGAGGTGTTGCTCCCTCCTGCCACATTATATTTTTTGACTTCCTCCTCCGTAAGCTCTCTATACTGAAATCTAATAACCAATTCTTTCCCCTGAAATTCAGCAGGTTTATCATTATCTAATACAAAAAATCTTTCCTTAGTCGCCTTATTCGAACCTAATTCTTCCTTTGCTTCAACTACCCTGAAAATAACCTTGTAATCATCAACTTTAAAGGTATAATCTCTGAATAAAAGACCCGTTTTTGTATAATACTGATCCTTATTTGCCCAATATAAGGCTACTTCTTCGCCATTATAGGGGATGGCATATTTGTGCCCTTTGATAGAATAGCGGTATTGAGGAACAAAATCTCCTTCCTCATAATACCGGGAAAAGAAGTTATAAAGGTCGTTAAAAACTTGGAGTTTCATCTCATCAGCTTTTTCCGCCTCTTCCTTTTGCCGCTTTAACTCCGCATATTTATTCCCCGCAGGGGTATTTTTAAACCTTTCCTTTACTTCTCCTGAAGGCGAAAATACTTCTTCTCCTAACGCTTTTCCTATCTCTTCTAATTGGACCTTCGCTCTCTGTAATTCCATCTCTAAATCTTCAGTAAGACCAGCTTTGTGTTCTTTAAAAGCTTCCTCTATTATTTTAAAAAGCCGGTTTTCAATAAAATCTTCTATTTGCTTTCTCTTGTAATTCAAAATTCTGTAAATGCCGAAATCCAAATCAGATGCATCGAATTCAAAAATTTCTTTCAACAAATTTTTAAATTTATCAAGACTATTCATTGGTAAGTAATCCTCCTATACACTTACGTATTATTAAATATTTACTAAATTTGAAATTTAATATCTCCTTCTCAATAAATAACTCCTTCACCATAAATTTATAATTCTATATTCATCGAGCCTTTCCTCCTTTAGAATGCAGATATAAAATAATATTTCTGAAATTTTATTTTCGAATTCTTATTGTCTTCAAGTATATTTATGATATAAAACAAAAAAGTCTGACTTCTCAAGTCTGCTATCTATCGTATCATTGCGTTGTTCAAATTTTTTAAAAGACTATGATATTATACATATACACCTATTTCCCTTCTTTTTCTGAAAATTTTTATGTATCAGATTCTCCTTGCCTCCAGGTAAATTTACACTACAACAATTCTTTCTGAATGTCTTAAACAATACTTTTTAAAATTGAGCTAATATTTTACACCAGATTTAAACTATGCCTATTTGCCACTGCTGTTCCAATGCGCCCTTCGGATTATTCAATGACACTTTAATGATAATCTTAGAAATTTATATATCAGAGATTTCAAATGTACTAACAATGAATACTTTAGAAACTACATCTATCTTGTTTCCTCAACCTATTAAAAAATAGCCATTATCTAATTTAGTAACTCAACTATACATTTTTATAGCTATTGATATGTTCCCGCAAACAATAAAAATAAGGGCTTCCTGACATTATCATCTCAGGCAGAACAGCCGAAAGAAATGGTCAATGTCTGGAAACCCTTTATTTTAGAGGTTTTTGCAATCCTTTATTCCTCCACCCTTGACATCAATGTTACACACTCAACACGAGTGGAGAATTCATTATAGTTATCATAATATCAAAAATGAATAAACTCTTTAAAGCTTAAAATTTATTCCCTCTATATTATATTAATTAACCACTAATGGTATATTTTTATCTTCAATTTTCTTAAACGGTATTTTGTAATATGTCTGCTTAAAATTTCCATTAACTGATGTCTGTTGTGGCGCAATACCTATATCATATGTTGTACCATTTGGCGTCGTTCTCATTTCCCGATGGATTCCCCCCCTTTCCCATGGTGTTCTAATTCTTCGTCAAGTTGGTTTAATATGGTTTCCAAATTTTTAGATATAATTGCTCACAGTAATTTTTAACAAATTAAATACAAGTTCTTTGAAGGAATTGTTATGGCCCGTAACGAATTCTTTCATTAGAAACAAACCTCCTTTTTCGGACCTTTATAGATTTTTTTGCATTCGGAGGTTGGTTTCTAGTTTTTTTATAGAATTCCTGCTTACTAATTACCTATTCCCACTAAAATTTTACACTAAGAAATTCTTGCATCAAACTCATTGTACTACCTCTTTTTTAAAATTTTTATTTAACCAATTTTGCAAATCCTCAATAGTGGTTATTCCTTTGTTTTTTAAAATATCAACAATGTCTTTTGCACATATAATAATAATAGGATGTCCATCTTCTTTTATCTCTTTGTAAGCCTGCATATTAACATATGAAGTTGTAACAATCACCCCAAACTGTCTGTTTCTTAATCGTGATATAAGTCGTGATATTTCCTTTACACCTACTGCATTATTCAAATTATACTTTTTAGCCTCAAGTGCAAAATCAACTAAAATATAATTATTGGCATTTCCGATTCTATATTTGCCCACCGCATCTCTTCCACCATCCACCCATGGTCTAGTTAAATTACATTCAATTACATTACTATCCATCAATTTGAAAATTTCAACAGCACAATGTTCAAATGCATATCCATCCTTAAAGTAATTAATTATTTCTTCAATAAATTTTTCATCATATCCTGTTGGTAATTGTTCTTCTTTTTTTCTATATTCAACAGTTCTTTCCGCAATCAATGGTCTGTATATACCTTTTTCCACCCATTCTTTAAAAGCTTTTGGTGTATTATGTGTTATTATATTTCCATTTTGTAAATCTTTTATCCAATTTCTTGTTACCTTATCTATATCTAATATTGTAAAAATTGCTCTATAATTTTGAAATCTTTCTTGACCTTTTATCTTCCATATTGCAACCAAATCATCAAAAGAAGTCAAATTTTTTGCCCCTGGTACTGCAACACCTCTAAATACAACATCCCTACCTTTTGTCCCTTTTGTAAAAATAAAAAACGGTGGAATTTTATCTAATTTACTATTATGTAGCATATTAAAACATTCTTTAAGTATATAATTACCTTTTTTCCTAGTCCTGTGTAATTGGTTACCTGGATCCTTATTATCTCCAAAATATGTAAAAATTCCCGTTTGATTATCTAAAGAATCTGGCCAATCCGGGTCTAATAAACTTGAATATAAAACTACATATTTTAATTCAAATGGATCTGTAGAACCTAAATATCTGAACCCCCCCAGGTTTCCACATCCAAGCAATTTACTTATAGGATCACCTTTTACATTTACATCTGTTCCACCTTCATATACAGCATCAACAATTAAATCAGCATTTTCCAAATCTTCAAATTTAATAATATTCTGCAAGAAATCACCTCCTTCTTTTTACTCAATATATTATTTGTTTCTACATTTATACTTAATTTCCTTTAATTAGCAAAAAAATAGAATAACAAAAAAAGGAATATGTACTCCATAAATCGGGGAATTTATTCTCCAAAAAAGGCAATAATATACTAACCAATGCAATAACGCATCAGCTGGAAATTTTAAAAATATTTTACTTAACACTATTTTTCAGACTGTGGCGATATTACTTCATAACCATGTTTACGAATTTCATTTATAATTCGTTTAATATGGTTAGCCTCTTGTTTCTCTCGAACTTCCTTAAAAACAT